>JAPOIQ010000093.1 GCA_029978815.1 bacterium | reverse complement strand
GTCAGTACGAGAAATCCATTGGGGGATCATCCCGGATATGACCGGCACGTACGCGCTTCCGCGACTTGTGGGCGACGATGTGGCCCGCGAGTTGACCTTTACGGGGCGGATCTTCGATGCCCGAGAAGGCGCTGCTCTTGGCCTTGTCACCCGCCTGTCGGACGCACCTGCCGATGATGCGCACGCGCTCGCCGCGCAGATCGCGGAGCGAAATCCTGACGCCCTTCGTTCGGCGAAACGTTTGCTAAGCGGAGCTCTGAATCGTGGCCCGGCGGAGCAGTTCGCAGCGGAACGTACCGAGGTGGCTTCCTTGATCGGTACTCCGAATCAGACCGAGGCCATTAAGGCCAATCTCGAGAATCGGGCAGCTGTTTTCGCGGATCCCGCGTGACCAACGGCACCGATGCACAAGCGAACGACATGGGGTAATAGGTGTCGCCGCTAATACACTAGAGATTTCTGGGCCAACGTCGTCCCAGGCCTACTCATCACGACTGAGGACCTGACGATGCACACCCCTTCTCGTACTGGCTTGTATGACTCTTCGTTCGAACACGATGCCTGTGGTGTGTCGTTCGTTGCCCATCTGCGAGGAGTTGCGTCCCATGCGTTGGTGCAGACCGGGCTGACAGCACTGACGAACCTCGAGCACCGGGGGGCGACCGGCGCCGAGCCCGATACCGGGGACGGCGCGGGAATTTTGATTCAAGTGCCTGATCGACTCTGCCGCGCTGTCGCTGGCGTTGAGTTGCCCGATCCTCGTTGTTATGCGACCGGACTTGTTTTCTTGCCGACCGAGCTCGCGCGGCGCCAGCACGTCCGAGATGCAATGACGTCTATTTTCAACTCAGAGGGCGTGGAAGTGCTCGGTTGGCGCGACGTGCCGGTCAACCCCGAGTGTCTCGGCGCGACGGCGCGCGCTGCGCAGCCCGCGATTGAGCAGATCTTTGTCGCAACCCCAGATCGTCGGCGCGGGATTGAACTTGACCGCGCCGTCTATGTGGCGCGTAAGCGCTGCGAACATGAGTTGGCTGACGACGAGGTCTACCTGCCGTCGTTGTCCTCACGCACGATGGTCTACAAGGGGATGTTGACGACCCCGCAACTGTCAGCATTTTTTGCGGATCTCACCGATGAGCGGATCGAGAGTGCTCTGCTCCTTGTCCATTCGCGGTTCTCCACGAACACGTTCCCATCGTGGCCTCTGGCCCACCCATATCGCTTCGTTGCTCACAACGGTGAGATCAATACGGTTCAGGGCAACCAGAACTGGATGCGCGCTCGAGAAGCGCTCGCGGAGTCCGATCTCATCCCAGGTCTTGACCGAGCATTTCCGATCTGCACACCAGGTGGGTCAGACACCGCACGTTTCGATGAGGTGCTTGAACTCCTCCATCTCGCGGGACGTCCTTTGCACCATGCCGTGCTGATGATGATTCCCGAAGCATGGGAAAACAATGAGGCGCTGTCGTCGGAGCGTCGCAACTTCTACCGGTTCCATGCCGCGATGATGGAACCGTGGGATGGCCCGGCCAGCGTCACCTTTACCGACGGCGACATGATTGGAGCCGTTCTCGACCGTAACGGTCTCCGCCCCAGTCGATACTGGGTGACCGACGACGACCTGGTGGTCATGGCGTCAGAGGTCGGGGTTATCGATGTCGAGCCTGAGCGGGTGGTCGCCAAGGGGCGTCTTGAACCCGGACGCATGTTCTTGATCAACACTAACGAGGGTCGCATCGTTGGTGATGATGAGATCAAAGACACCCTGGCGCGTGAACATCCATATGGGGAGTGGTTGGCCAAGGGCAATGTCGCGCTTACCGAGTTGCCCGATCGTGAACACCGTGTGTTCTCGCACGACAGCGTTCTGCGCCGTCAGCAAATATTTGGTTACACCAGTGAGGAACTCAAGGTCATCCTTGCCCCGATGGCGCGCACGGGTATCGAACCGATCGGGTCAATGGGTACCGACACTCCACTGGCTGTTTTGAGCGAGCGTCCGCGCCTTCTCTTTGATTACTTCCAGCAACTGTTCGCTCAGGTCACGAACCCGCCGCTCGATGCAATCCGTGAAGAGGTTGTGACGTCGGTGGCGTCCAGTATCGGGCCCGAGGGAAACCTGCTGATGCCAGGACCGGCGAGCTGCCGGCAACTCACACTTCCGTATCCGATTCTGGATAACGACGAATTAGCGAAGATTATTCATGCTGCCGACGAGGGTGGACGGGAGGAATTCCGAGCCCATGTCATCAAGGGTCTCTATGCGGTCAATGGGGGCGGCAACGCGCTGTCGCAACGACTCGAGGAGATCTTTGGTGAGGTGTCCGACGCCATTGGTCAGGGTGCGCGCATCATTGTGTTGTCGGATCGCAATGCCGATGCCGAACTTGCACCTATTCCGTCACTGTTGTTGACCTCTGCTGTACACCATCACCTGGTTCGCACTCGACAGCGAACAATGTGCGGCTTGGTCGTTGAAGCGGGCGATGCCCGTGAGATTCACCACATGGCGCTGCTCATCGGATACGGGGCGGGTGCTATCAACCCGTATCTGGCCTTTGAGACCATCGAGGACCTCATTTCTTCAGGTCTGTACTCGATGACCGGTGTGGACCCTCAGGTCGCGATCAAGAACTACATCAAGGCCTGCGGTAAAGGCGTGGTGAAAGTGATGTCCAAGATGGGCGTCTCGACGATTGCGAGCTACACCGGCGCGCAAATCTTCGAGGCCATCGGGCTCAGCTCAGAACTTGTTGACGCCCATTTCACAGGAACGGTCAGTCGCATTGAAGGCATTGGGCTCAACGAGGTGGCCGAGGCGGTTCGTCGCCGGCACGCTGCAGCCCATCCACGACGCCCCGAAGAAAGAGCGCACCGAACCCTTGAGGTCGGCGGGGAATACCAGTGGCGCCGTGAGGGCGAATACCACCTCTTTAACCCAGAGACCGTTTTTAAACTCCAGCACGCCACGCGTTCGAAGCGGTTCGACATTTTCAAGGAGTACACCGCCAAAGTCGACGATGACAGCGGGCGTCTCGCCACTCTGCGAGGTCTTTTCGCGTTTGCCAGTGACCGTACCCCGGTGCCCCTTGACGAGGTTGAACCCGCTGAATCGATCATGGCTCGGTTCTCCACCGGTGCCATGTCGTACGGAAGCATTTCAGCCGAGGCCCACGAGACCCTCGCTGTGGCAATGAATGCGATCGGGGGCAAGTCAAACACGGGTGAAGGCGGGGAAGATTCTGAACGACTTCATGACCCTCGTCGACGGTCCGCCATCAAACAGGTTGCGTCGGGTCGCTTCGGAGTGACAGCGGAATACCTCACGAACGCCGACGACATTCAGATCAAGATGGCGCAGGGAGCAAAGCCCGGTGAAGGCGGCCAGTTGCCTGGACACAAGGTGTATCCATGGATTGCGTCGACACGTCATTCCACGCCCGGTGTTGGGCTCATCAGCCCACCCCCACACCACGACATCTATTCCATCGAAGACCTCAAGCAACTCATTCATGACCTGAAGAATGCAAACCCAGCGGCACGAGTGCATGTGAAACTCGTTGCCGAGGTTGGAGTGGGAACAGTCGCAGCGGGAGTGGCTAAAGCCAAGGCAGATGTGGTGCTCATCAGCGGACACGATGGTGGCACCGGTGCCTCCCCGCTGACATCGCTGAAGCATGCTGGCGGACCGTGGGAACTTGGCCTGGCAGAGACGCAACAAACCCTCGTATTGAACGGGCTACGTGACCGGATTGTCGTTCAGGCGGACGGACAAATGAAGACCGGGCGCGACGTCGTGATCGCTGCGCTGCTCGGTGCCGAGGAATTCGGATTCGCGACCGCACCCCTGGTTGTGTCGGGTTGTGTGATGATGCGCGTGTGTCACCTTGACACATGCCCGGTGGGCATCGCGACGCAGAATCCTGAACTGCGGCGTCGTTTCTCCGGGGATCCCGAATTCGTTGTGAACTTCTTCGAATTCATCGCCGAGGAAGTGCGTGAGTACATGGCCGCGCTGGGTTTCCGCACGATCGATGAAATGGTGGGACGCGTCGACGCATTAGACATCGCACCCGCTGTGGATCATTGGAAGGCCTCGGGTCTGGATATCTCGCCGATTTTGGAGCAGGTAGAGAACCCGTACGCGCAGGTGGGTCATTGCGTGGAACTTCAAGACCACGGACTGAGCGATGCCCTTGATCAGGAACTGATTCGCGCGTGTGCCCCAGCGATCGAGAATGGCGAGGTCGTTCATCTTGAGTTGCCGATCAGGAACGTCAACCGAACCGTGGGAACGATGCTCGGTCACGAGATCACCAAGCGTTATCGCGATCAGGGCCTGGCTGATGGATTGATCACGATTGTCTTCCGTGGATCGGCTGGTCAAAGCCTCGGGG
Source organism: bacterium (assembly GCA_029978815.1). Classification (GTDB taxonomy): domain Bacteria; phylum Actinomycetota; class Acidimicrobiia; order Acidimicrobiales; family Ilumatobacteraceae; genus Casp-actino5. Next base: position 1,275 of record JAPOIQ010000093.1, on the reverse strand, counting down.
CATTTGTGCCGCGTGGGGTGACCATCGATCTCATCGGTGACGCCAATGACTATGTCGGCAAAGGTCTGAGCGGTGGCCGAATTATTGTGAGGCCGGACGATGGTGTCGTGTTTGCGGCCGAGGAGAACGTGATTGCTGGCAATGTGATCGCGTACGGCGCGACCGGAGGTGAAATCTTTATTCGCGGTCGCGTCGGTGAGCGTTTCTGCGTTCGTAACTCTGGAGCGAGTGCTGTTGTCGAGGGTGTCGGTGACCACGGTTGTGAGTACATGACCGGTGGAGTCGCTGTCGTGCTTGGGCCCACAGGCCGAAATTTCGGTGCAGGTATGTCAGGCGGCGTCGCATATCTCCTCGACGCTGCATCGACGTCGATCAACCCTGAAATGGTCGAACGTGAACCGCTTGACGATGAGGACCGCGCACGGCTGTTGTCGCTTGTCACCGCACATGCGGAGCGAACGGGCTCGACCGTGGCCCATTCGCTTCTCGCAAACCCAGAGGCCATGTTCGAGCGAATCACCAAGGTCATGCCTCGCGATTACCGTCGAGTGTTGACAGTGATGGGGGAGGCTCAAGCGGCCGGACTTGATGACGATGCAACCCTTGATCGAGTAATGGAGGCAGCACGTGGGTGAGCCAACAGGTTTCCTTCAATGGGGACGAACCCTCCCTGAGCGTCGACCCGTTCCCGTTCGCCTGAAGGACTGGAAAGAGGTCTATGAGGACTTTCCTAGTGAAGCCGTGCAGGAACAGGCAGGGCGTTGTATGGACTGCGGTGTCCCGTTCTGCAATAACGGGTGTCCGCTGGGAAATCTCATCCCAGATTGGAATGACTTGGTGTACCGCAATCGTTGGCGCGAAGCCATCGACCGCTTACACGCCACGAACAACTTTCCGGAATTCACCGGACGACTGTGCCCCGCGCCATGTGAGTCCGCCTGTGTTTTGGGGATTAACCAGCCGGCGGTCACGATCAAACAAGTTGAAGTCGAGATCATTGACCGGGCGTTCGAAGAGGGCTGGGTAACGCCGCAGATCCCCTCTGTTCGGACAGGCCGAAGGGTGAGTGTGATCGGTTCCGGACCTGCCGGACTCGCCGCCGCCCAGCAATTGACCCGGGCAGGCCACGACGTGACCGTGCTCGAACGCGCGGATCGCATCGGCGGACTCCTGCGGTACGGGATTCCAGAATTCAAAATGGAAAAACGGCACATTGATCGTCGGCTTGAGCAGATGATGGCCGAAGGAACACAGTTCCGTACATCGGCATCCGTT
>JAPOIQ010000352.1 GCA_029978815.1 bacterium | reverse complement strand
GTGGGGTCCTTATCGAAAACGTCGAATTTGAGGGAAGGAAACCGAATCTGAAAATGTTTGAATTGAAAGAGACCTATCGGGACTTCACACGCTACGACGCCGATCTGACAGTGCTGAGATGGGGAACAGTCAATGTCAGATCCCTCCGCCAAGATGGTCAAGGTGCCAGACTCGACCACGATGCCCGAAGCTGAGTTCCTCTCAGAAGACTTCTTCTCCGCCAAATCCAACGCGGATCTATCAGCGATGATGCAACTCATCATTGCTGAACAGCAGAAAAGAGCCATCGAAGGATCCGAACCGGACGCCCTTCTAGAGCAAGGCTTTAAAGATGGTTTCAAACCAAATGGTCTTCCACATGATCCTTGGATCGTTGATGGAGTGCTGATCTGTCCAGGTGCAGTAAATGAAAGAGGCTCCACCTCTCATGACTGCGGGTTTGTAGCGTTCGACGACCACTGGTGTTGGGAGCACCCCGATGTCCTCTTAGATGATGTGCGATATATCGACGGACCTAAACACCGCCAACGTTCCGTTTCGTTGATTCCTGTCCATGAGGGGCTGGAGTTCGACCTTGTCATATCCCGAGCATCGGCAGGTCAACACAAGATGCGATCCGCCACGGCGTTCCGAGTTGTAGATGGATGCCTTGAAGTAGTCCGCAACAGGACCCCGAAGAAAACATCGAGTCACCGTCACTAATTGAGCTGCACGAAACAAATGAAACAACTCTTGTGCTGAAAAGCGCTGTTCACTGCAAGCCGACTACGGTCCCTCTATGGCCAGAATCTTTCAACAAATGGTGGCACGACCCGATTCGAGCCAAACCGCTGTCCGTTTAGAGCAACAGGGTTTCGATGGGGTGTCATTCGTCGACTCGCAGAACCTTTCCGGCGATGTGTATGTGGCTATGACCACAGCAGCGCAAGCTACAGAAGGCCTGCAGGTGAGTTCTGGAGTCACTAACCCCGTAACCCGACACCCTGCGGTTACCGCAAGCGCTGTAGCTAGCGTCAACCGGCTAGCTCCGGGTCGAGTACAGCTCGGAATCGGGCGAGGAGACTCGGCTCTAGCGCATCTAGGTAGGGCGCCGGCACGTGTTGCCGATTTTGAGCGCTATCTCGCCGCCGTGCAGACCTATCTCCGAGGCGAAGAAATTCCTTTTGAAGAATTGAATTTTGGTGAAACATTGGCGCCGCTGGTAGACGAACTCGAACTGGCAGACACTGCGGGGACCAGCAAAATATCTTGGCTCCCCGGATCTGCGGGCAAGGTTCCCGTGGAGGTATCGGCGACTGGTCCCAGAGTCATTGGCGCTGCAGCGCGACACGCAGAGCGAATCATGTTTGCGTTAGGCGCTGACCCCGAACGAATCGAGTGGGGAATCGAGATTGCTCGTGATGCTCGCGTTGCAGCTGGTCATGATCCCGACGAGCTCGCCTACGGCGCATACGTCAATGTCGTGTGCCACTCTGACCTCGACCGAGCGAGAGACCTAGTGCGAGGAGGGCTATCGACGTTCGCACGTTTCTCAGTGATGCATGGAGAAGTTGTTGGGCCGGTGTCAGATACTCAGCGCGAGGTTATGAATGAACTTCATGAGAAGTACGACATGAAGAGCCATACTCGTGCTGATAGCCAACAGGCTTCGGTGCTAACACCAGACTTTGTTGATAGCTACGCAATAGTTGGGAATCCGGAAGTCTGTATTGAAAGAGTGAGAACTCTAGAGGCTCTGGGTCTCGACAAACTCATTTTCGTCGGGGCAACAATGGGCACTAATAGAGATATCGCCGAGCAATCCGATGCCCTCATTCGTGACGAAGTGTTACCCAGCCTGGCTCATTGAAGCGAGTCAAGAAGCGCCCGACTGTACATATTCGCGGCGTGATCCCACGTCAATATCGCGTGAGACCGTGCCGCATTTACGTCACGCCACAGACGCTGTATCGGTTCATCGGCTCGCATGGCATTCGCTCCGCTTGCTTCATACAGGCGATCGACTGCTTTAGCCAGAGTTTTTACTCCGAAACCGCAGTCCCTAATGATGGATGCGTTCAGTACAG
>JAPOIQ010000211.1 GCA_029978815.1 bacterium | reverse complement strand
GGTCGAGCTCATTGGCCGAGCGAAATCGCTTGGTGTGCGCAAGATTCGAACTGGGGCGCTCCGCGCAACGTCGACTGAACGAGTTCTCTCCCAGGGGTTCCATACGATCGACACGCTTGCGTTGTTGTCGTTTGATCTTTCCGCACCTATCCGACCACCTTCCACGGATGCTCATCTACGCCCACTGCGCCGGCGACACCTCTCGGCCGCAGTCGCCGTCGATCTCGACGCGTTTGGGCCCAAGTGGGCTCAACACCGAGACGCTCTACACGACACACGTCGGGCAACACTGCACTCTCGTAGTCGCCGGGCGACCATCGATCGACAGCCGGTCGTTGGTTTCGCATTATCGGGATACACCAATGACATCGGCTACTTGCAACGACTGGCTGTCTCTCCACAACATCAAGGTCAAGGGATTGGGTATGCATTGACCTCCGACGCTCTGCAGTGGATGCAGCAACGCGGTTGTGACCACGCCCTCGTCAACACATCGGTGCAAAACGAGGGTGCACTTGGTTTATATGAGAACATCGGATTCTCGGTACTCTCCGAGCAACTGACCATCGCCGAAATCGATCTGGGCAGCGAATCAAGATGATCCGTCGACGAGGTTTCCTAACACTCCGCGCTTCAGCCGCAGTGTTCTGTGCCTTTGCTCCACTGGCAATGACATCACCACTCGTCCATGCCTCAATCACCGCAGAGAGCGAGCCGTCGGGACTTCAACTCACCTCATCAACATTTTTCGCTAATGACCGCTTGTCGCTCGCCTATACCGTTGATGTCAACACACCAGAAATCACCGAACCGACCACCGTGAGCTCGACTCCGCCTGCCGTCACAGTCATCGATCGTACGACGTCAGACTCCACGACAGGGTCTGGCCTCGACAGATTGCCGGCGACTTCTGGCGCCGGCACAATCGAGATCGCCCCTCCAAGCGTTCAAGAACCTGCGGTCATCGTTCGGGTAGCTCTACATCGACCACTCAACGGAGAACCACTATCAGAGGTGGTTTCAGGCGATGCCGGGCCTGTGATTGATGTCGTCAGCGGACCGTTACAGCGTTTTGCGGCACGCGATGCAGTAACGGATCTGGTTTCCATCACCATCGATCTGCCTCTTCAGGCACGCGTCGGCTACCGGCCTCATCTTGACGATGTTCTTGAATATGTCGACAGCGGAATCACCCCCGTCTCGGTCTCCGTTCTTCGGGGAACGGCAGTGATTGCCCATGACGTCACATTGATCGATGTGGGTTGGCAGTTCGTCGACGCCGCACCGCTCGCTGTCTCGACCGTCGTTCAGATCGCTGGTAGGTCAACCTTGGTAACCCCATCAGATCACACGTTGCCCGACAGTGATGTTGCGAGAGCAACGTCGGAACTTCAGCGACTCTCAGAGTTGCTCCAACAAACCAGCATCCCACTCACGCTTGCGCTCTCCCCAGAACTCGTCGCTCCACTGGACGCCGGAACGCTCGCAGCATCGTTGACTGACGCTGAGGTTGATCGACTTCTGATGAATAACGGTGGCGAACTGCTGTCCTTGCCATATCGAAAGATCGATCCTTCAGCGGCCGCAGGCGCCGGCGAAGAATCTCGATTCGTCACCGAACTTGATCGTGGCGACCTTGCGCTTCAAGCGGTATTTCCTTCGTTTACTCCGACGCGAGCAGTGTGGTTACTCGACGATCATTCAACAACCGGCTCCATCACCGAAGGGGGGCTGCGCCTTCTCCGAAGTCTTGGAGCGCAACGTCTTTTGATGACCGAACGCACCTATGCCGGTGGACCACCTCACGATGGTCTTGATGTAACTCGACCGGGTGAAGTGATCCTGGGAGACGTAACCCTGCCAGTCACCATCGCCGGGGGTACCGGTGAGCTTCTCGACGTATCGTCGGGCACCCCAATGGATCATGCGGTGATGGCCGCCGCGCAGATCACGGAGCAGCGGCGAGCACAGCCCGGCGTCACCCGATCTATCGTGCTTGTCTCCCCAGATTTCTCGGTGCCGGACCCTGCTCTCATCAGGGCTATCGAACAACTTCTCGTCAATGATCCAACTGCTGAGTTTTTGCCACTCTCCCAAGTTCCGTTCGAACCCCCCTACAGCCGCCCAATTGTCGAACCACGAGCTCCGGTCGTTGACCTTTCTCAGCGACAACTCACCGCTGATTCGCTTCGCGGCCTTATCGATGACACCGGATCAATGCTTGCATCCGATAACGAACTGATCAGACGCTGGAACGATCTTCTTGATGATCTTTTCGATGCGCGAGGTAGCGGGCAATTCGTCGTTGACATCATTGACCTCATCACCGCCGAAACCGTCGAGGTACGACAGCGAGTTTCAATTCCAATGAGCGGCACGGTCAACCTCACTGGCCGTAATACGCCATTGCCGCTGGTCATTGAAAACAGTGGCTCTGAACCGTTATCTGTGCTCGTCCAACTCATCGCGCCACGCTTGATCGTGCCCACCGAACCGATCAGCATGGTTCTTCTGCCCGGAACGAACTCACTGCAGATTCCGGTTGAAGCGCGGTCAAACGGGTCATTTGTGGTTGAGGTTGAGGTGCTGTCGCCCGCGAACACTTCGGTGGTCAGCGGTGTCACCATCACCGCAAAAGCAATGACACTGTCCGGGTTTGGTCGCCTCGTCGGATTTGGGCTCATCCTCGTTCTTCTTTCATGGTGGGTGAGTCACCTTCGTCAACAGCGCCGAAGCCGCGAACAAGATTCGTTACCTGTCTCGTAATTACATCCCCTGAAACCCGAACAAAGTTTCGGCAACTCGATGGGATTTCCCCGTTCGAGAGGCTGTCTGGCACTAGCGTTCGTGTCGTCCATGACCTCCTTCGATGACTCCCACGGCTCGTCAAGCCAACTCGATGACATCCAGATACTGGCTGGTCGTTATCGCCTTGACCGTCGTATTGGTCAAGGCGGAATGGCAGAAGTTTGGGTCGCGGTCGATGAACAACTTGATCGACGCGTGGCGGTCAAATGGCTAAAGCCAAACCTCGCAACCGATGAGGTTGTGGCGGAACGTTTTCGGCGTGAAGCAATTGCGGTCGCGAGACTCAATCATCCCAACATCGTCTCTGTTCATGACGTCTTCGAACATGATGGCCGTCAAGCGGTTGTGATGCAGTTGGTCGAAGGGCGGAGCCTTCGGCAAGTGCTTGATAGCCAGAAGCGTCTCGGTCCTGAACTCACTATTCACATCGGTGCATCTGTTGCCGCCGGACTGGATGCGGCTCACGCAGCGGGCTTTGTTCATCGCGATGTGAAGCCTGGAAACATCCTTGTCACTGAAGACGGGCGTGTTCTCCTCACTGACTTTGGAATTGCGAAGGGTCTTGATGGCGGTGAGGACGACCTCACCAGCGACAACGTCATGATGGGGACCGCGAAGTATCTCTCTCCTGAGCAGGTGCGCGGGCACAAACTTGATGGGCGGGCAGATCTGTATTCGCTCGCTCTCGTCCTGTACGAATGCCTTGCTGGTCGTGTTCCGTTCCTTGGTCAATCTGATGCTGATACGGCACTTGCGCGTTTACAGCG
>JAPOIQ010000318.1 GCA_029978815.1 bacterium | reverse complement strand
GGCAGATACCTCCGTTACCTTCGGTAACTCTCACCGAAGGTGATAACACGTGGTTCCGCGCGGTCACCGGCGACCAGCATTTGCAGACCGCTTACCGCATGATTCACCAGCAGGTGTCTGGTGGCTCATGAGCGCTTGCGAATCCTGGTCTCGTCATGCACTTTTCGATCGGGCAGACAACAAACGCCACTCGGCGGGCGATTGCCAATCTCTATTACCGCTCGGTTCGTATTCTTCGGCCGGTGCATATTGGGGAGACGCTTACCACGACGACAACCGTGCTCGGCTTACGAGAGTCAGCGCCCAAGGGCGATCAGCACCGCGGAAAGGTCTGGCTGGGTATCACGACCTCATCAGAACATGGCCCTGTCGTTGAGTATGAGCGTTGTGCACTGATTCCCGCTCGGGCTGGTGGAACAGGTCATGCCGATGACATTCCGGGCCCGTCTGACCCCACTCCTCTCAGCGAACTCATGGGAGCGGTTCCTGACTGGAACCTGTCGACCCTGCCTTCCTCGGATTGGTCGATCGATGAAGAGCGCGTCGATCCGCTCCGCGATCACATCGATCTCGCAGCACCATTCGCGCGAAGCACCTTCAATCAGGCAGCGGTGCACCGAGACCACACCCTTGGTGCTGGCGGCCGACGACTTGTCTACGGCGGGCATGTGCAAGCTCTTGCGCAAGCGTCTCTCACCCGCATTCTTCCGGGCCTCGCCCACGTCGTGTCATGGGATGGGTGCGATCATGTCGGCCCTGCGTATGAAGGCGATCTCCTTGAGTTCAGCCACCGACTTGTCGAGGAATTGCCAGTTGGCACTGGCAGATTGCTGCGCTTGGAAGTCAATGGCTCGACGGTTGACGGCGGTTCAGGTCATATTCTTCGCTGGACGCCTGTCGTGTGGGCACCCTGATTCAGCGATCACTTGATCAGAGTTCGTAAACGCTCACCAAACGACTCATTTGAGAATTCTTGGGCTCGACTGCGGGCCGAGCGTGACAGCCGTGTCCATTCGTTGTGGTCGCTCGCAAGACGCTCTGTATATGAGATGAGTTCTTCAACGGTTGACCAGTGATATCCGTCAATGTCGTGTCGAACGATTTCTACGGGCCCGGCGGCTGCGAAGACGGCCGGCACAATTCCCGCCGACATGGCTTCGACTACGGCGATTCCGAAGTGCTCAAAGCGGTCTGGGTGGCGGGTGGCGTCCTCACCGAATCCGGCGGCATGCCACAACATTGATGCTGCGCCGAGGGTTTCCTGCACGAGGTCTCGGGGCGCATTCACTGCGATCTCTGCCCGCAGGGTGAGGGCCTGCCTGCGGAGGCCTAAGACATAGTCTCGGCTTGAGGCATCGGCACCGCCGATCATTCGCACCGACCATTCGTCCATCGAGTGACGCTCCTCGATGAGCTGCCATGCGTCGAGAAGTACGTCTTGTTTCTTGCAGTGACCAAACGAGCGGTCGAAGAACCGACCAAGCGACATCACCAACGGACTGTGCGCCGTCGGCTCCGCTACGACATCGACCGGAGGGTACAGAGTCTCCGCGTCGACATCCCATAACTGCTTCACCCATTTCGCGGTGAATGCGCTGTTTGCTGCTACCAACGTGTACTTCTGCGCCCACGACACGTGATGTACGCGTCGCTCGAAGCCGGCTCGAACCCCTTCCAAAGGACCCGGCAGAGATGTGAACGGCGCGAGAGCACGTACACCTGTCGAGGAAACGAATGAACTCACCTTTCTGCGGGGTGAGAGCGGCACACCCGGAAAGTGCACGTAATACATCGATCGCTCACTCTGCGGAATGGCCGACGATAAGTACGTGCAGTTGATGAATAGGTCGAAGCCCGCGCTTGCAGCAGCGGCTTCAACATCGTCGGTCACCCGTTGGTAGCCACACTGTGAAAGGTCGCGTCCCAACCGTTGCCGAGTTGTCTCGATATCTATCGGTTCTGGCCCGAGCAAGGTGACGTCATGCCCATCAGCAACGAGGTGTTCAGCAGTGGCGGCCGCAACTTGTTCGCCACCGCCATAGGTACTCCAGTACAGGTTGTAAATCGCAATCTTCATCGCCTCACCACTTCCTTCGCTCCCATGTTGAGGCGATCGTTGTGCGAGCGACCGAGGTGCGGTCTGTCCGGCGCGATTTGAGTGCTCCTGGCAACCGTTTCAGAATTGCTCCGAGCACGCGACGTCGATGCGCGGGCTCGGGTCTTGATGGCATCCGGAGGGTTAACGGCCGCTTCACCAGTAGGGCGAGATTCACTCGAACACAATGCCGGAGTTCTCCAGCCAGACCGAGTGCAACGACGCGAAGAGGAGCATTTCGAGCGGCGACAAGAAG
>JAPOIQ010000323.1 GCA_029978815.1 bacterium | reverse complement strand
TCGTTCGCTTGCGAGAACGGGCGCGAGCCGAAGAATCCATTTCGTGCCGAGAGCGGGGAGGGGTGCGCTGACTCGATGATGGTGTGACGGCTGGGGTCGATCATGACCTTCTTCTTCCGGGCCGCAGCCCCCCAAAGAATGAACACGATTGAGGATGGTTTGTCATTAACCACCTGAATGATTCTGTCGGTGAACCTCTCCCAGCCACGGCTTTGATGTGATGCAGCAGCATGTGCCCGGACGGTCAACGTCGTATTGAGCAACAGCACGCCGTTTGTTGCCCACTTTTCGAGCGACCCATGGGGTGGGATGGCTACTCCGACGTCATCGTGCAGCTCTTGGTGGATATTGCGAAGAGATGGTGGAATTGGAACTCCCGGTCGCACAGAGAAACACAGGCCGTGTGCCTGTTTGGGTCCGTGGTAGGGATCTTGTCCGAGGATGACGACCCGAGTGTTCGCAAATGACGTGAGGTGAAGGGCTGCAAATACCTCGTCATGGGGTGGGTACACCTCGTGTTCGGACCGCTCTTGTTGAACGAACGCCATCAAATCCGACCAGTACGTTTCATCGAATTGGTCGCGAAGTAATGGGTTCCAGTCAGTCGTCATGTCTGGGTCACATCGTAGGACGACGGCGTAGCATGCGGGAATGGGGGATAGTGGAAACTTCAGCGAACTCTTCACTGGCGTTGATCGTGTCAACCTCGTGCCGGGTGTAACTCCTCTCGAACGGGGCCCCATCCTTGATTCGGGTGTTCAGCTGTGGGTGAAGCGGGACGACCTCACTGGATTAGGTGTCGGCGGGAACAAAGTTCGAAAATTGGAGTTCTTGTGCGGCTCGGCCGTAGCGACAGGTGCACATTCGCTCGTCACGGTTGGTGCGGCCCAGTCGAATCACTGTCGGATGACAGCGGCTGCAGGAGCGTTACTCGGGATGGAAGTCCACCTTGTGCTTTCTGGTGAGCGCCCGCAAGAACTCGAAGGAAATCAATTGCTGGATGCACTGTTCGGAGCGCAGATGCATTTCACGGGCGAGCCAGACCATTACTGGGGTGCACTCGAACTAGTTCGTGAATCGGTAACCGATGCTCTTGTTGCTGATGGGTTACAGCCCTATTCGATACCGATCGGTGGATCGACAGCAGTTGGAGCACTCGGATATGTCGTGGGCTATCTCGAGTTGTCTCAGCAACTTGCCGAGCTGGGGATTGAGGTTTCAGCGGTCGTCCACACATCGTCGAGCGGTGGGACCCACGCCGGTCTAGTCGCAGGCCAAGCAATCTGCCGAGCGGTAGGAATGCCGTCCCCGCCGGTGATCGCAATCGGTGTTGCGAAAGGTGTCGTGATTGGTTCACCTGATGTCGTATCGCTGGCAAATGAGGCGCTTTCGCTTTTGCCGAATTGCCCAGTCGGCATTGAGGTCGTAGCTGCAGACGTTGTCGTCGACGGTGACTGGCTAGGTGATGACTATGCCGTGCCAACTCAGGAGGCGGATGAAGCAATTCGATGGGCGGCACGCCGTGGCGGCTGGGTACTCGACCGTGTGTATTCGGGTAAGGGTCTTTCTGGTTTGCTCGGGCGCGCGGCGCGCGGTGAATGGGCATCAGGTGATGATGTCGTCTTCATTCATACGGGTGGCGTGCCGAGTGTGTTCGCAACCGACGGTGTTCCATCACTGTGAAGAGCTCTCAGCTAACCTCCGGCGCCGTGGATTCTTCCCCTGACTCGTCAGTAATCTGCGCCGTTGACATTGGAGGAACCAAGTTCGAAGCCGGCCTGGTCACCCTGAGAGGCGAACTCATTGATCGTGCCCGCGTTGAAGTCGACCCCGATGTTGGCCCGCAGTCTCACTTTGCGGCACTTGCCAGTGTTGTCACCGAGCAAATGGACCGAGCATCTGCTCATCATGGAAAGATTGTTCGAGCAATTGGCATCGGTTGTGCCGGTCCGATCGAGCGGAATTGCGAAACGGTTTCTCCGGTCAACATCGCATCATGGAACGAATTTCCATTGCGAAGATTTCTTGCCGACTTAACTCATTTGCCGGTGTACGGCGACCTCGATGCAAAGGCTCTTGCTCTTGCTGAGGGTTGGCTTGGTGCTGCCCGTGGGGTTCGGAACTTCTGTGCAATGACGGTCTCGACAGGTATCGGTGGTGGAATCTTTGTCGATGGTGACCTCCTCGACGGCGACAGCGGGAATGCCGGCCATATCGGACATCTCATTGTTGAACCTGGTGGTCGACGGTGCGGCTGCGGGGCGCGTGGGTGCCTTGAGGCTGAAGCGTCAGGGCTTGCGATCGAGGCAATCAC
>JAPOIQ010000295.1 GCA_029978815.1 bacterium | reverse complement strand
GTTCTCATCGTGCAGCACCACCCCCCGTTCAAGAGTGGCATCGGTTTCATGGATACCTATGGGCTGCGTGGCGCTGAGGGCGAGGCTGCAGTTGTTGCGAAGTATCCAAACGTGGCTGCGGTGATATCGGGCCACCTACATCGGCCCGCAACCGCTGCGTGGGGTGGAACGGTTGCGTTTGCATCCCCGTCGACTGCCGCACAAGTTTCGCCGTCGTTCAACGGCGAGACCACTTCATACACCGGCGAACCCGGAATGTTGTCGCTTCATTGGTGGACTGAAGACGGAATTGCCTCTCACGTTCAACCAATTGGCGACAACGGTCGTTGGGTCCCCGAATGGGCCAAGTAGTCGATGCTTAGCCCACAGGCTTCTCACTACTCGAACAACGTTTTGTGAACATTTATAGAAAGTTAAGTAAAAACCGTGGGAATGGGCTCCGTTTATTCAGTTTGAGGTTTGCAAACCGACTATGTTCATGTCCGTGATTCAACTTTTGAGTGGTCCACGATGACAGCGGCCGACAGCACCGTTCAACCAAGCAGAGTGGGGGCACCCGTTCTCTCGTTTGACCACACCCAAATGACGTTTCCTGATGGCACGGAGGCAGTGCGAGACGTGAGCCTCACCATTTCGCGCGGAGAGTTCGTCACGATCGTTGGTCCGTCTGGTTGTGGTAAGTCAACCTTGTTGAAGATCGCCTCTGGACTCCTAGACGCAACAGGCGGAAATGTGACGGTTGACCGAGACCGATTGGGATACGTCTTCCAGGATGCCACTCTTCTGCCCTGGCGTACGGTGCTGAGCAACGTAGAGTTGTTGGCGGAGTTACACGACATTCCGAAAGATGAGCGTCGTCAGTTGGCGCTTGAGGCAATCGAAACCGTTGGCCTTTCCGGCTTCGTAAATCACTACCCTCGCTCGCTCTCAGGCGGCATGAAGATGAGAGCCTCACTTGCTCGCACGCTTACGCTGAAGCCTCCTGTATTTCTCTTTGATGAGCCTTTTGGCGCGGTCGATGAGATCACTCGAGAACATCTCAATGACGAGACGCAGCGACTCTTTCAGTCAGAAGGATTCGCCGGTCTGTTCATCACCCACTCCATTGCTGAGGCGGTATTCATGTCGACAAAGGTGATGGTTATGAGTGCCCGACCCGGACGAATTGTTGCCGAATTTGACGTGCCATTTGAATACCCCCGCAAGCCAGAACTGCGGTTTGACCCCGAATTCGCTGCGCTGAGCGGCGAGATTTCGCGAGAGTTGAGAGGTTCCCACCAATGACCATTACACATGATGATGATCAGCAGATTTCCACGGCCGATGATGGCTCGAGCGCGGATGCTGGTGCTCCCGTCTTGGGTGGCAAGAAACGTCGTCGCACCGGCGCAGATCTTGCTCGGCAGTTCCTTCCACCGATCTTCTTAGGCGCTCTCATCGTTGGAGCTTGGTACTACGTGTCATACGGGCTGCTCACTCAAGAACGCCGATTCTTGCTTCGCCCGCCGCATGAGATCCTTCAGGTCGGATTCTTAGATTGGGATCACTTCTCTGAAATCCTGCAAGCACTATGGAGCTCGACTCGAGTAGCCCTCATCGGACTCGCAATCTCGATCACGATTGGCTTCTTCCTTGCGACCATTATGAGTCAGACGAAGATCGTCGAGCGAGCGATCTTCCCCTACATGGTGATGCTGCAAGCAATCCCAATTCTTGCCATCGTTCCACTCATCGGCTTTTGGTGGGGCTACGGAACGACGTCACGTATTGCGGTGTGCGTCATCATTTCTCTGTTCCCCATCATCGTGAACACGTTGTTCGGGCTGCAATCTGCCGAGCGAGGGCTTCACGATTTGTTTACGTTGCACCATGCATCTCGTTTGACCCGATTACGCAAGTTGATGTTCCCCGCCGCTCGCCCAGCGATCTTTGCCGGTCTCCGGATCTCAGCCGGACTGTCAGTGATTGGTGCCATCGTCGGCGACTACTTCTTTGGCCAAGGAGCAGTTGGCATTGGCCAGCTGCTCAAGCGGTACTCAAGCCGACTTGAAGGAGAAGAGCTTCTCGCTGCCGTGATCATGTCTTCAGCGCTCGGTGTCGTCGTCTTCTTGTTCTTTGGCTGGCTTCAAAACGTTGCCATTGGCAAATGGCACGAATCATCAGGTGCCGATTCGTAATTTTCTAGTCCCTACAACCACCACACCCACCCACAACCACAATCCAAGGGGGAGAACCTTGCTGATTACATCAACCCGAAAGAAACCTTTAAGAACACTGTTAGCTCTTGCTACCGCCGTGTCTCTCGTCGCCGCATGCGGTAGCGACGACGACGCTAGCGATGCGGCAGAAGAGCCAGCAGCCGAAGAGGAATCAACTACAGAAGAGACCACTGCGGCTCCAGTAGCCGAAGCCGGTGTTCTTACCGATATTTGTCCTGATCCGTTGGTGATTCAGACTGACTGGCATACAGAGTCTGAGCATGGAGCGTTGTACAACTTGCTCGGCGATGATTACACCGTCGATAAGGGTCGCAGCGCGACGGTTGGCCCGATGACGCTTGACGGCGTT
>JAPOIQ010000339.1 GCA_029978815.1 bacterium | reverse complement strand
GGATATCCAAACGAGAAATCGCAACCGACGAACGTCCGATCGAGTGAATCATTCAGAATCTCCACCAACAATGATGCCGTCTCACGTCGCGTACGCGGATTACTCAACATCTCGACCCGGCCATGTCGATCTGTGATCGCCACCCAAATCGAGTCCTTCCCCCTCTTCGGAACAGAATTCGCGCTCCAGTCGATCATGACGTAACGGTCAAAGCATCGATCTGATGACTGCGAACCGTTCACCCGTCCAGTCTCGCATGACATTTAGCCCAAGAATCTGACCTATCTACATGCGGAATTGGTGTGTCCAATTTGACACATGCGTACGTTCACAATGTGACTAAGGTGAGGGCATATAGGAGATTCCCGTGCCACCGCGGGCCTCACAGGGAGAAGACAATGGCACACGCGTACCACAAGCACCTCGTATCAATTCCACTCTTTGCGGACCTTGATGAAGACGAACTCGATGCGGTTGCAGCGATTACCACCGAACTCAACTTTTCAGCCGGCACAGCGCTGATGAACGAAGGTTCCGGTGCCCATGAGATGGTTGTTGTTGTCGACGGAACCCTCGAGGTCACCCGCGCTGGTGCACACGTCGCCGATATTGGACCTGGTGGATTTGCGGGAGAGATGGCTGTTCTCACCCACGCTCGTCGTGACGCCACAGTGACCGCAAAGACTGACGTCAAGGCACTACACCTTGATGGTCGAGCATTCGGTGACCTCATTCAAGAGGTTCCATCCGTTGCTGCGAAGATGCTCCCGATCGTGGCTGCTCGCGTCGTCGAGAACAGCACGCACCACCAGCACTAAGCACTAACCGCCGAGTACGGCGTTCGCTCTCGTGAACGCTGCCATCGCAACGACCGCGAGACCGAGCACGATCCACGGAAATATTGCGGTTCCAGCAGCATCAATCATCTGCCCGATGAAATATGGAAATGCAAGGCCGCCCATTCCGGCGGCGGTCATGAACCACGACGTGTCCGAACCAGAGAGCTGGATTCGTCGCTCAAGGTAGGCGATCATCACCGGGAATTGCGGAGCGGTTGCGAGGCCGATCATGATCGCGCCGATCCACATTCCATTCGACCCGCCCTGCGAGATGACGAGGATCACCGCCGCGACGATCGTTGTCAATCCCGACGCGACCATGATGACCTTCGGTCGAACTCGTCCCGAAATCCACGCGGAAATAAGTCGTCCGCTCGTGAATGAAACCCAGAAACCTGTCGTAATCAGCGTCGCTCCTCTTGAGCTGAATCCGACTTCGCCGGCGTAAGTATGTATCCAGCCTGCGAATCCAATCTCGACACCGACGTACACAAAAAAGAACGCAGCTGCAATGCTTAACACTCTCCGCGATGCTGTCGACTGGTCTTGCCTTCGAACCTGAGGCGCAACTGGGGAAGGTACACCTAACGCCCAAACAGCCATGACAAGTGCGAACGCTCCACCAAGTCGAGCCGCTGAGTCAACGCCAAGCGCGACCACCACGGGGGCGATGAGTGCACCAACTCCAAAACTGAAATGTAAAAGGTTCATCGCCCGCCCAACGTGCTCCCCCAAATGCCACATAAGAAGTGTGTTGGCCGTGACGTCGCTGAGCGACGAAGCCAACCCGATCGCAACCATTACGCATAACAGTGCAGTAAGAGAAGTTGCCATCGGAACAGTCATGAGTGCTCCTGCCACCAAGATGAAGCCGGTTGCGTAGACGCGATGTCCGTCAAACCTGTCGAGCACTCGCCCAGCGACAATCGACCCAATAATGAACCCGAGTTGCAACGCAAGAAACAATGACCCGATTTCCGAAATTGATGAGCCGGTGCGGTCACGCAAGGTCGACAGCGAGGGCCCAATCATGGTCAGGGCAAATCCGGTGACTGCGAAACTCACGAGGTAAAGAGGGGTCGGCCGGCGCACGTCCGACAAACTACGGTCAAAGCATGACGCAAACCTCGGATATCGCGAATTTGCAGGGATCAATCCTCGGAACAAGAGTTCTCAGAAGCGAAGACCCGACGTTGTTACACGGAGGAGCGCACTACACCGCTGACCTTCCCCAACATGTTGTTCACGGCGCTCTCCATGCAATCTTCGTCCCATCGCCAGTGGCTCACGGAAGGATCCGTTCGGTGCACACCGAGGACGCATCTCGCATCGACGGAGTCGTCGCTGTCATTACCG
>JAPOIQ010000343.1 GCA_029978815.1 bacterium | reverse complement strand
CTTTGTGGAAGTCTGTGGAACTGCTCCAGGCATATTCCCGACTGCGTAGTGAATGACCCCATGAAGTTCTTTTGTCGGATGTGCGTGAGTTGTCTCTTCGGACGTCTCGATGCACCCACCCTGGTCGATCGCAACGTCAACGACGACCGAACCCGGACGCATTGCGGTGATCATCTGTTCAGTCACGACAACTGGCGCCTTATCGCCGGCGACGAGCACCGCTCCAATCACGAGATCGGCAGTCTCGACCGAGCGGGCGACGGTTGAACGATTTGAAGCGAGGTGAATCAGGCGGCCAAATGAATGTTCGTCAATCCACCTGAGGCGATCGAGCGAAGAATCGATCACCGTGACCTGGGCGCCGAGACCAAGGGCCATGGTTGCAGACGCCCATCCGACATTTCCTCCACCAATAACAACCACCGATGCTGGGGCCACGCCTGGCGCTCCGCCTAGAAGGACACCCGATCCACCAAGGTGTGCAGAGAGATGGTGTGCTCCCATCTGTGTTGCAAGCTTGCCAGCAATTTCAGACATCGGAGCGAGCAGTGGCAGGCCGCCGTTTTTGTCGGTTACCGTCTCATAGGCGAATGCCGTCGTTCCAGCCTCAATAAGTGCTTGAGCAACCTTTGGGTAAGCCGCAAGATGAAGGTATGTGAAGAGTGTGAGATCTGCTCGAAGGAACGGAAATTCGGAAGTCTGTGGTTCTTTCACCTTGACAACCAGGTCTGCCGCCCAGGCCTCGTCAGCCGTCTGAACGATTGTCGCGCCGGCTGCCACGTATTCCTCATCGGGAAAGCCTGAGCCGTGACCAGCGAGGTGCTCGATAACAACCTCACATCCCAGTTGGACGAGTTCGGCAGCACCATCTGGAGTGAGAGCGACACGACGCTCATCACCCTTGATCTCTTTCGGTACCCCGATATGGCGAATGGCAGCAGATGGCGTTGAAGACATATGCGTATCATGTACGAAACGTCGAAGCATTTCCCGGCGCAATTTCCCATTTAGCGGGATATTCTCGCTTGATATGGGTGCAATTGACCAGTTTGACGCTCGAATCCTTCGTCTTTTAGAAACCGAGGGTCGAATCTCCTGGGCTGACCTCTCAAACGAGGTGCATCTTTCGCCAACCGCTGTTGCCGACCGCGTTCGAAGAATGGAACGAGAAGGCATCATTCGTGGATACCGAGCTGAGGTTGATCCTGCCGCGTATGGACGCACGACAAGGGCGGTCATTGAGGTCGGGCTGATTGCAGGCGCGCATGCCGAGGAATTTGAACATCGTCTTCGGACCCGTGACGAAATTGCGTTTGCCGCGTACGTAACGGGATCCTCCGATTATTCATTGCAGTGTGAGTGCAACGGCTCAGAAGGTCTCGACGGTCTGGTCCGCTGGCTTCGAGCGGACCCAGCTGTTGCCCGCACCGAAACACGTTTCATTCTTCGAGTGGTACGCGATGGTGCCGATAGGTGATAAACCACGGGTATGAGCGGAGGGAATTCACTTATAAAAAACTTCATCAACGGAGAGTGGCGTGACGCTGTTGAAGGCGGTCGAAGCGCTCTCATTGATCCGAGCACCGGAGAGGTCTACTGCGAAGCAGTTGTATCAACCTCAGCCGACATCGACCACGCAATGGAGGCTGCAAGTTCGGCCTTTGAGAGTTGGCGGAGAACCACTCCCTCACAACGTTCACTCGCGTTGTTGAAGTTTGCCGATGCTGTCGAAGCTGCCGGTGACGATTTGATGGCCGCAGAGTCAAAGAACTGCGGAAAACCATATGAGTTGCATCGCGGTGAAGAGGTGGGGCCGATGGTTGATCAGTTGCGCTTCTTCGCGGGCGCGGCGCGTCATCTTGAGGGTAAAGCCGCCGGCGAGTACATGGAGGACATGACCTCAATCATCCGTCGTGAACCTGTCGGCGTATGTGCCCAAGTGGCACCGTGGAACTATCCGATGATGATGGCCATGTGGAAACTTGCGCCGGCTATCGCTGCTGGTAACACCATTGTTCTCAAGCCGAGTGACACCACCCCGGTCACCACCACAATGCTTGCCGAACTTGCTGCAGAACATCTTCCACCTGGTGTGTTGAATGTGGTGTGCGGTGATCGTGATACCGGTCGTGCAAT
>JAPOIQ010000228.1 GCA_029978815.1 bacterium | reverse complement strand
CGACACGAATGGTTGTGCGGCTTGCCACGGTTCGAATGGTTTGGGCGGGGTAGGACCAGCATTAGCCGGCATTTCAGGTACAAACATTGCATTGAGTGACGGTTCATCGGTGCTCGCTGACCGGGAGTACCTCATCGAATCAATCGTGCTGCCTCAAGCTCAGTTGGTCGACGGTTACAACATCAAAATGCCTCAAAACCAACTTTCGGAAGCTCAAGCAGAACTCGTTGCGCAATTCATTGATGAATTGCCATCCCCATGATGAGGCGTTCAACCGCACTATTTGTTGCTCTTCTCACAGTCATCTCGGCCTGTGGAAGTTCACGAGAGTTCGCAGGTTATGTGAGAACCCCGGCTCCGTCGATCAAAGGCGTGACACTTCCCCAGACCGACACTGGGGCACTTCGAGAACTCGTCGCAATGGACGAAAAACTTCTCGTCGTGTATTTCGGGTACACCAATTGCCCTGATATGTGCCCAACGACAATGCAGGACCTCACAGTCGCCTTACGTCGACTCGATGATCCCTCGCAAGTCGAAGTTGCAATGGTGACGATCGACCCCAGCCGTGACCTCGAGGTGCTCGACAGTTACGTGAAAAGTTTCATTCCGACTGCAATTGCACTCGGCACAACTGATGCATCGGCATTGGCTGCAGCAGCAGAGCCATTCGGGGTGAACTACCTCGTAGAAGACACCTCTGATGGGGTAGAGGTTGCCCATACGACCTCGCTCTACGTCGTCGACGACGATGGTCAATTACTGCTCACTTGGCCATTTGGTGTTCCATCTGTTGATATTTCTGCTGATCTCAAAGATCTGCTGGATGGCCGGCGATCGTGAAACGCTTGCTGATTGCCGCCACGGTCATTGCAGTGATCACGATCGGCTCAGCGGCGGGCGTCGTTTTCTTCTCTGGAGGAGAACCGGAATTTCAAACGATTTCTGACTCTGCTCCAGCCGATTATGAGTACATCATTCCTCAGGGCACCGGTGACCGCATCGATGCCGGCGAGGCGATCAGCATTATCCCTGCTGAGCTCGATGTGCGCGTGGGTGAATCAATTCGAATCGTCAATAACGACGAGCGGGGACACGTCGTCGGGGCCTTCTTTGTCGGACCCGGTGAGACAATGTCTCAGGCGTTCGCTAGCCCGGGAACGCTCAGCGGGGGCTGCACGATCCACTCGAGTGGAGAGTTCACCCTTCAGGTGCACGAATGAGCGCACGGAGATTGCAACCACTCCGGCTACTCGCCTCGGTGTTCTGTGGAGCGCTCTCATCGCTGGCCTTCAGCGCAACATCTCATGCTGATGCACCGGGTCCAACCGACTACTCATCAAGAATCACGAGAATCGAACTGACCGAAGGCGCTTCTCTTCCCGATGGAGTCGACATTTCGGTTCAAGGCCACGACGCATTCCTATCGGTACGTGTGAGCGCGGGGACCACCGTCGACATTATGGGTTACGAGGGTGAGCCGTACCTGCGCATCGGTGCTGACTGCCTCGTTGTTGAAAATCAACGGTCGATGTCGACGTGGTACAACCGCGAGCGCTTTGGTTCAGATGTCGATCGCGGGCTCGTGAACCACGAATTACCACCCGACTGGAAGCAGGTGGGGTCAAATTGTGCAGTTGCATGGCACGACCACCGACTTCACTACATGTCTCCCTCGGCACCGGTCAACGCAGAACCGGGTGATGTTCTCGTCATTGATTCAATTCCGCTCACCATTTCGGGAATCGAGGTTGAGGTTCACGTGGAGAGTGTTCTTGTGAAGCGACCATCTAGAGCTACCCCAATCGCTACAGCAGCCATCACTGCGGTTGTTGCCGGGATGCTCTTATGGCTGCGGCTCACATGGCTTACGACAATTGTTGCCTCGTTCATCGCGTTGGCGTTGGGTGGGGCACAGTCTCTATGGTCGGCAGCAGAGACCGGACCTCAACTCACTCTCATCGCTATTCCGCTTCTCGCATTGGTAGCAGCTGGCAGGGCATTTCTTGCTCGTCATGCTCCCCCGTTGGTGACAACGGTTGGTGCACAATTGCTGTGCGGCGTGCTGCTCGCCGTGTGGGTCTGGCAACGCGCCCGGGTGATGACAGCAGCACTGCTTCCGACGTCAATCCCGTATTTCCTCGATCGCGCGGGAACTGCAGTGATCGGCACAGTCGCTGTGGTCAGCAGTTCCCATGCCGCAGCTGTGCTTTGGCGACTTGCGTCGACGAGCCCGACGCGCCCAACTCAGGCGTAGTTATCCATCGCTGACCTCTACGGTCACGGTGAGGTCAGCAGCGGTCTCAAAGTCGAGCGTGAGGTCGAAGGTCAACCCAAGCTGAAGCGGCTCTACAAGATCAATCAACATGACGTGATAGCCGCCGGGAGCGAGCCGAACCGGTGAGCCGGCCGGTAGCGGAAGTGATTCAATTTCTTGCATCGACATCGCACCATCGTGCATCCCGTCGTCACTCATCTCCATTGATTCGTCACTCATATCCATTGAGTGAACGACCTCGTGAATCTCTGCATGATGAGCAATATCAGTCGAGACAGAGACTCCGATAAGAGAATCATCGTTCTCGGAGGTGATCTTGAAATAGGCGGCGCCTGTGGTGACGCCCGCAGGGCTCACGCGCGCCCACGCATCTTCGACTGAAACGGGTTCGCTTGAACCGCAAGAGGCCGCAAGTACTGCTGCACCAAGTGTCATCGCAATTCTTGAATACTTCATGTCCTAAAGCTTGCGAGTTGTCAGCTCTTGGAGTCTTGTCGGTTCCAAGGAGCTTCGGCTGATACCGCACCGGGTCCCCCGGTCAATACCTCGACGCCATCTTCGGTCACAAGAACGGTGTGTTCAAATTGCGCTGTTCGCTGCCAATCCGCGGTGACTGCCGTCCACCCGTCATCCCACATGCGGTGCCGCCAATCCCCCAGCGTGATCATTGGTTCGATGGTGAATGTCATCCCGGGCAACATCTCGAGGGTTGATCGCGAGTCGTAGTAGTGAAGTATCTGAATATCGGTATGGAACTGCTCTCCGATGCCGTGACCAATGAATGCTTTGACCACTCCATAGCGATGTTCTTTTGCGTGGTCCTCGATCGCCCGGCCAATGTCGCTCACGGGACGACCGGGCCGCACAGCCTCAATGCCAAGCCACGTGCATTCTTCGGTGACTCGAATGAGATCACGGCTCGCCTCATCGACATCGCCAACGCAGAAAGTTGCATTGGTGTCGCCGTGAACCCCACCAATAAATCCGGTCACATCCAGATTCATGATGTCGCCGTCAAGCATTACACGCGAATCAGGGATCCCATGGCAGATCACTTCATTTGCGGAAGTACACAAACTCTTTGGATACCCGTGGTAATTCAATGTGCTCGGAT
>JAPOIQ010000289.1 GCA_029978815.1 bacterium | reverse complement strand
GTGTTCGGCACCCGTTTCGACAATCTGACGTCGAAGTAGTGGGAGCACGACTTCCAATTCTCCGAGAGACTCGCATGCCAGCTGTGTTATGGCAACTCGGTCCGACTGCGGACGTTGTTGCCCACACCCCGACGGTTGTTCGTGGCGTGGTCTTAGCGGTCGAAGATTGGGTTCGAGAGGTACAAGAATAATATACGAAAAAATGTTTTTTATTTAGTATATTTCTTGTCTTTTCCGAAATAAAGTGAATTATCCACAGTATATTCATTGGCCTGTGGATGTCGCTACCTTCAGTGTAGGTTGAGGATGTAAGCCTCAACTCTCCGTCGAGTGATGTGAATGAAACAGAATATTGTGGATTCGACGAAGGTCCTCGATATCGGCGAAATCGACGCTGATCCTGCCCTTCGTTGCACCAAGCGACACTCGAACACGCGTCTCCAACAAGCGCGCAAGAGCGTCCTCGACTTCAATCACGCCAGCTTCTCGTAATCGAGTTCCGTCAACGAGGCCTGCTCCATCTGTCGGCTCAGGGACGCGAACAGGCGGGTCGGGTGTTGTGTTGGGCGCGATCAGTGCTTCAAGCTCACGAACGGTGAGTTCGCGCTCAACGACTGCGGCGGCAAGTTCAAGTTGCGTCTCACGATCATCAACTGAGAGCAGCGTGCGAGCATGTCGAGCCGAAAGCTGACCATCGTTGACGAGTTGCTGAATCTCGCTTGATAGCCCCATCAACCGCAGCGCATTGGAGATCGCAGAGCGACTCTTCCCGACGCGTTCTGCGACCTGCTCATGGGTGAATCCAAAATCGTCGATGAGTTGGTGATAGGCCGCTGCTTCTTCTAGCGGAGTGAGGTCAGCGCGATGCAGGTTCTCAACTAATGCCTGTTCCATCGATGACATATCGTCGGTCGTACGAACGATCGCCGGAATGACCTCAAGCCCGGCGATTCCCGCTGCTCGCCACCGGCGTTCACCGGCAATGAGTTCGTATCCGCCGTCCGCTGGCCGCACGAGGATTGGTTGCAACACCCCGAGCTGAGAAATCGATGCTGAAAGTTCCTGCAAGCCCTCTTCGTCAAAGAATCGGCGGGGCTGGGGCGGGTTGGGGCGGGTCGTCTGAAGAGGAATATCCCGTAATGCTGGTGCGTCGTCGCTTCGGCCAAAGACTTCATCCATTCCTCCAGGAATAAGTGAACTGAGCCCTCTCCCCTGCCGTTGACTGCGAGCCATTATGCACCTCCTGAGCGACGTCGGTGTACGCGATTGCACCGCGCGACATCGGATCGTATGTGATGATTGGCATCCCGTATTTGGGTGCCTCTGACAGTTTGATATTGCGTGGAACGACGGTTTTGATAACCGTCTCCCCGAAATGTTGGCGAATTTCACCGACCACCTCGTCCGCAAGATTCGTTCGAGCGTCGTACATCACGCACACAATTGACGAAACCTCAAGCGTTGGGTTCAACCCGCTTCGTCTGATGCGCAGAACATTCTCGAGTAACTGTCCCACGCCTTCAAGCGCAAAGTATTCACACTGGATCGGAATAAGAACCTCGCGAGCTGCACACAACGCGTTCAGTGTTA
Source organism: bacterium (assembly GCA_029978815.1). Classification (GTDB taxonomy): domain Bacteria; phylum Actinomycetota; class Acidimicrobiia; order Acidimicrobiales; family Ilumatobacteraceae; genus Casp-actino5. The sequence goes on along the minus strand of JAPOIQ010000289.1, from coordinate 1,026 downwards.
ACAAACCAAGAGATGGCGGACAGTCGATGATGATGTAATCAAAGTCCTGAAGGACGGCGTCAACGGCGTTTTTTAAACGGGTTTCCCTTGCCAGCATCGAGTACATCGTCATTTCCGCATCGGCAAGTCGCAGATTTGAAGGCGCTACCTGTAGTCCGTCAATTTCAGTTGAACAAATACAGTCTGAAATTGGCGCATCGTCAATCAATACGTCAAGGATGGTGCTCTCTAGTGATCTCACGTCGATACCTAGACCACTGGTGGCGTTTGCCTGCGGATCCACGTCGATGAGCAACACCCTCAGGCCAAGTTGAGCAAGGGCCGCAGCCGTATTGATTGATGTTGTTGTCTTGCCAACTCCACCCTTCTGATTGGCAACTGCAATAACCCGGGGGAGTTTTCGTAATCCGACATCTGGCTGGTTCGGCGTGAGGTCAGATGTGTCGCTCATTGCTGCCACTTTGCCCTTTCTTGGAACATTCCGCAACTGTTTGGGGTTGATTTGTTTCCCGGGAAACAAGTTTGCCTGTCAACCTCTACTTGAGACTCGCAGTTTCAGCCATGAAATTTCAACAGTGATATCCACAGACTGTGGTTTCCCGGGAAACATCAGGGGTGGCATCGGATGATCGCAAGCGATGTTGAGGCTTCGGCGTAGATCTCAACTGAGGCGTTGGCTTTCAACAGTACGTCTCGAGGCCACCGATCCCCGTCAGAGTTTGGTGGTTCAGAGACGAGGAGCGAACCGCCAGGACTGAGAAGAGGTAGGGCTGTTTCAAGCACAACTTCTGGTGAACCAAAACTTCTTGCGGTGACGGCGTTAAAGGCGGAGCCCCCATGCAACGACGTGACATCCCCGCAGATCACCTCAATTGGCGCTCCTGGGACATTCTGACGCAAGCGGTGAACCTGTCGCGTGAGAAGATCTGTTCGTTTTTCGCGCCGATCAATGAGTGTGACCCGCAATTCAGGGAAATCATGAGCAATTACCAGCCCCGGAAGGCCGCCACCTGAACCAATGTCCAG
>JAPOIQ010000035.1 GCA_029978815.1 bacterium | reverse complement strand
CGTAGAGTTCGGCTTCTAATGCTTCGGTTGTTTGGCTCGATGATTCACCGGTTGCTTCGGCTGCACGGAGGTGGAGAAGTTGTCGTGCGTAGTCCCAGTCGTAGACAGCCTGCGCAGCGTCGATTCCTTCGTAGCACTGCAATCTGATGAGGTTGCCGCCCGTCCACGACGCTAGTGCTTTCGCAAGTTCTGTCTTGCCGACTCCAGCGTCGCCCTCCAACATAAGTGGACGTCGCAGTTCCATCGATAAGAAGACGGCTGTCGACAATCCTTCGTCTGCGAGATAGCCGACGGAGGAGAGAGCATTGCGAACGTCGTCTGGGGTCACGCTGTCAGGCTAGTTGGATGAACCCGTCACGGCATCTCGTGTGATTATGAGTCAAAGCCGAGACCTACTCGGTCGAGGGCTTTGAGCCACAGATTGCGGCGCCCTGTTTTGTCTTCACGGTCGAGCGACCATCGGGTGGCTTGGATCCCCATGAAGCGGAATGGTTCTGGGGGAAATGGCCACGGTTTCTCTCTGACGAGGGAGGTTTGAGTGGCAACCGACCGGCGACCATATAACTGATCGAGCATTGTCGCCGCACCAAAACGTGCTGCTGCAACGCCGAGACCGGTGTAGCCAAGTGCGTATCCGACCCGTCCGCCCATTGCTCGACCCCAGAACACGGTGAACCTGCTCGATGTGTCGATTGCACCGCCCCACATATGGCTGAACTGAACACCTTCGAGTTGAGGGAAGGTTTCAAAGAAGTGCGTGCTGAGTTTCGCCCATGACTCAGGACGGCTCTCGAGTTCAGATGACACCTTTCCTCGCCAGTAGTAGATGGCGTCGAATCCACCCCAGAGAATCCGGTTGTCCGAGGTGAGTCGGTAGTAGTGAAATTGGTTTGCGTTGTCCGAAAGTCCCTGTCGATTTTGCCAACCGATGCTGGCGAGTTGTTCGTCGGTGAGTGGCTCGGTTGTCATGCAGTAGTCGTAGACCGGGGCGATGTAGTTCGAGATGCGGCGCAGGAGTGGCTTAAACGCATTTGTTGCAAGAGCCACACGGCCGGCGCGAATTTGGCCGAGTTGTGTGGTGACGAGCACGCCAACTCCGTCGCGCTCGAGGTTCGTTGCCTTTGTGTCTTCATAGATTCGAACGCCAAGACGTTCCGCTACTGATTTGAGGCCCCAAACGAGCCGGGCGGGGTCGACGAGTGCAGAACCGTTCTTGTCCCAGAGGCCGCCGGTGTATGTCGGTGAATTGACGGCGGCTCGCATTTGTTCTTGGTCGAGCCATTCGACATCGTGTCCGAGGCGTTGAAAGAGATCGAACTCTTGATGAAGTTCTGTCTCATATGACGGTGGGTGATGTTGAGCGACAACTTCGATCACGCCATTGCGGTGGTAGTCACATTCGATGCCGTATCGCTGGAGCGCGAGCTCGATGTCATCGAGATTTTTCATTCCGAGTTCTTCGAGTACTTCGATGTCATCGGGAAAATGGCGGAAGCCATTCGAAATGCCGTGTGTGAGGCTTGCGTCCATGAAGCCTCCGTTGCGGCCCGACGCGGCGCCACCAACGGCACCGGAATCGATGAGGACGATGTCGCGAGACGCGTCACGTTCTTTTGCAATGATCGCGGTCCAGAGCCCGGTGTAACCGCCACCGATGATGCACAGATCGCAACTCTCTGTACGAACAAGTGTGGGGTTGGTGTCGGGGGCGTGAGCGCCGTCTAGCCAGTACGGCAGGTGTTCGGCATCTGCGATGGCATCAAGATGCCGTTGGTCAATGGGGTTGTCGTCGATCGACATGTTTCACTCTCCAGTAGAGAGTGTATGTCGGTCCGAGTGACTACGCAGATGCTTCTTCGAGGGCGCGTCGGGTAAGGACGCGCGCAAGATGCTGACGGTATTCAACCGATGCGTTGAGGTCGGCCTGTGGGTCAGCCTCAGCAGCGGCCTGCGCTGCTGCATCTTCGATTGATGCGCCGGAAGCAATTGCTGAGCCGACGCTCGTTGCGAGCACAGGAACCGATGCCATGTTGACGAGAGCGACAGCGGCCTCAGAACCGTTGCGCCACGCAGCGACACCGACGATGGCCCAGTCTTGGGCACGGCGGTTGAACTTCTGGAAGCTCCAGCCAGCACCGTTCATCTTCGGAACGCGAATTTCGGTGAGCATTTCATCGGGGGAGAGAACCGAGGTGAGGTAACCCTCGTAGAACGAGCCTGCGGGAATTTCACGGGTTCCGTTCGGACCTTGAGCAACGTACGTTGCACCGAGCGCAAGAGTTGTCGCAGGCAGGTCTGATGCCGGGTCGGCGTGGGCGAGCGATCCACCGATGGTTCCGCGGTGGCGCACCTGTGGGTCACCCACATGAGAAGTGGCGTGCGCGAGGAGCGGAGCGTGTTCAAGCACGATTGGTGAGGTCTCAACGTCGCGATGGCGGGTGAGTGCACCAATTGCAATGTGGTCGCCGGCATCGGTGACATATGAGAGATCTGAGACTCGGCCGATATCGATGAGGACGCTCGGCTGGGCGAGGCGAAGTTTCATCAGCGGAACAAGGCTGTGGCCGCCCGCCAAAAACTTTGCTTCGTCACCATGTTGGGCGATGAGGCTGATCGCTTCTTCAGCTGATCCTGCTCGGACGTATTCGAATGCTGCTGGAATCACTGAGAGTCTCCTTGGGCTGGGTTAACGGCGAACGATGATGTCAACACGGTGAATGGATGAAGTGAGGTCACGACTTTGTGCACGAAAGAACGGCTTGCACGATGTTGTGGTAGCCGGTGCAACGGCAGAGGTTGCCTTCAAGACCGATGCGAATTTCTTCTTCGGTTGCTGATGGGTTCTCGTTGAGCAGGCTCGTCGCTGCCATGACCATGCCCGGGGTGCAGTATCCGCACTGGAGGCCGTGGTTGTCCATGAAGGCTTGCTGCATCGGGTGGAGGGTGCCATCGGCGGCAGCCATGCCTTCAATGGTGGTGACTGATCCGCCGTCGGCTTGGGCGGCAAGAATGGTGCAGCTCTTCACGGCCTCGCCATCGAGGTGGATTGAGCAAGCACCACACGATGATGTGTCGCATCCGATATTCGTCCCGGTGAGCCCGGCATTGTCGCGGATGAACTGCACGAGCAAGGTGCGTGGCTCGACGTCTGCGCTCACCGATTGGCCGTTAACTGTGATGCTGATCTCCACGGATCCCCCTCTAGGTGTTGAACGTATTACCGACTGCTATCGGTGTGTACCCCTACATCATGCCTTATTCGAGTCACTCGTGTCGACAGCGAGCACGGGGGGTGGCTGCTAGCCGATGAGATCGAGAAGGTCCCGCACGACGAGCACGCCGAGGAACACGATGACGGTGGTGCCAATCACGGTGTAATGCCAGCGCTTCGAGTGGTCTGCTCGCCAGAATCGCCGGACGCTCATGGTGATTGCGAGGATCGCTGCGATGCCGATGGGCAGGCCGATTGCGGGTCCGACTCCGGCTGCGAGCCCAAGCGCGGGCAGTACGAAGGGGAACACGATGTACATGAGCAGACATCGAACGGTCGCCACCAAAATTGATGTCTGAAAGGCTTTGCGAGCCTCGTCTGGCGTGGCTTTGGCGGCGTTGATATCGAGGAACAGGATGCGACGCATGACCTTGTCGGCGGCTGAGCGGGTCGGCTCGGACGGCGTGGTGGGAGGTGTGTGCGTTGTATTCATCACCAGTGAGTGAGACGGTACGACTCGTGAACGAGGTCAACAACCTCGTGTGGAGAATCTGCGAGTGCGACCGCTCCGCTACCGAGAAGTTCTGGCGGTTCGCCATAGCCCCAGGTGACGCCGATGCATGGAATTCGGTGCTTTTTTGCGCCGAGAACATCGTGATCGCGGTCACCCACCATGATGACGTGGTCGCTGATATCTGGGTCACCTGAGATGCCGAGTTCAGAGAGCGCAAACTCGATCACTTCAGCTTTGGCGCGACGATCAGGCGTAAGGGTTGCACCGGCGCGAACCTTGAACCAGTGTGAAATCTCGAAGTAATCGAGGATCGGGTGCGCGGTGACTTCCGGTTTTGCGGTTGCCACCGAGAGGATGAGTCCGTCATCGGTCAATGCTTCCAGCATCTCGAGAATTCCTGGGTAGAGCGTGTTCTCGAATGCGCCGATGGTGGCGTAACGCTCTCGATAGCGGTCGATCACGCGCTCGAGGGCGTCGTCGGGAATGCCGATCTGCGGAAGACCGATTTCAAATGGAGGTCCAATCACTGACCGAACTTGTTCTTCGGTCGGGATGGGGAAGCCTTCTTTTTCAAATGCCCATTGCAGTGAACGCAGAATGCCCGGCTCGGAGTCGCTCAACGTGCCGTCGAGGTCGAGCAGCACGTGGGTTCGTTCACTTCTCATGTGAGCGCCTCCTGCAGGCCGGAGAGACCCGTTTGGGTGCCGACCACTATGAGGATGTCGCCCGCAGCGAGAGTGACATCGGGATCAGGGTTAGTGATGAACGAACCCTCGTGGGTGCGCACAGCTAACACAAGTGCTTCTGTTCGATCACGCAGACGGGCGTCTCCCATGCGCTGGCCGACGAGCCAACAACTTGGTTGTAGTTGGAATTCTCGTATGCGGAACTCTTGGGAGCGTTCGTGCATGACCACATCAACAAACTCTGCGACATTTGGCTGGACAACGAACGACGCCATGCGGCTTGCGCCCAAATCTTGAGGGTTGACAACACGATCGGCACCCGCACGAGAGAGTTTTGCAACGCTTTCACTGGCACGCGCTCTTGCAACAATGAACAGTTCAGGGTTGATGGAGCGAGCAGACAGGGTCACGAAGAGATTCTCTGCATCTCCTTCGAGTGCTGCAACCAAAGCACGGGCGTGTTCGATTCCTGCTGCGCGCAATGTTGAGTCGAGGGTTGCGTCTCCGATGACGACGGGGTGGTCGACGTCATTCACTCGTTGTGGGTTTTCGTCAATGATGACGACAGTTTCTCCGTGAGCCACTAGGTCGTTAATGACGGTGCGTCCCACACGGCCGAGACCACAGACGATTGTGTGGCCTCGAAATCCTTCAATCACTTTGTTCATTCTTCGCCTTCCCACAAATTCGCGCAACTGGCCTTCAACGACGGTCTGCACACCCAATGTGAAGGTGTAGAGCACGGTTGACACGCCAGTGGTGATGATGACGATGGTGAATATTTGTTCACCATTCGATGGCTGTCCGCCTACTTCTCGATAGCCGACGGTGGTGACGGTGATGACCGTCATATAGATGGCTTCCATCCAGCTCATGCCGGTGAACCGGTAGCCGATAACGCCTGCGACTGCGACGGTGCCAACTAGCCCGAGCGCAATGCGGAGTCGCTTCATTGTCGATGACACGTTGTTACGGTACCGGCGGTCGCTTGTTACGACAGCATCTGTTAATCGTCGAGTCGTCCGAGGCCGGTAAGGGCGAACCCCCATGCGCCGGCCGCCGCAAGCGTCATGACGATGATGCCGATGAGAAGGTCGGCAGAACCGATCCCGTCAACAAACCCGATCCGGGCCACATGAAGTATCCGGGTGAGGGGGTTCCAACGTGCAACAAACTCGAGCCAGCCATCCATGAGGTGAATGGGTGTCTGAGCATCGGTGAGGAAGAGGCCCAGGAACAGTGTGAGTTGCATGATTGCCGCCGCCCGCATGTCTCGGAAGCGGTACGCAAGTCCGAGGCCCCAACCGGTGCCGATCGTCGCCATTCCGATGCCAGCGATGAACAGGCTGAACGTGCCGAGGCCATTTCCGACTGGTCGTGCACCGAGTGCGAACCCGACAAGGGTGACAAGCACAACTGCGATGCAGGCTCGTACCCATGCAGCGATGTACGGGCCAAGCAGTAGTTGGCGGCGACTTGTTGGCGCCATGCGAAGGCGGTCGGAGAACCCGGTTTGTAGGTCGCGAATCATCGAGAAGCCGGTGCCGAGTCCGGCGAAGGAGGCACCCATGGTGACTGCCATTGGTAGATACCAGTTGACGGATCGGTCGGTGGGGAAGCCGGGCATCTGTGTGACGCCGGCGTAAGTGCCCGAGAATGACACGACCTGAAAGACCGGCATGAGCAATGCCGGGATGAATGCCGACGGCAGCCGTCGAATGTTGCGAAGGCTTCGTGTTGCGATACCGAGTGATGCGCTCATGATGCTGCCAGCCTGTTGCGAAGGGTGCGAAGCGAGATGCCGATTCCGATAATTGATATCGCTGCAGGAATGAGAATCGTTTGCAGCACAGCGGTCAGCGTTAATTGGTCAATGGTGAGCGACCGGAACCCCTCAACGAGATACGACAGCGGGTTGATGTCAGCGATGCGCCGGTAGACGCCGTCCATTGTCTGTCGAGGGAAGAACGCCGACGAGAAGAACAACAGAATGAAGATCAACGGGAATGAACCTTGCACGGCTTCGCTTGATCCGGTCTTGATTGCCATTGCTGACATCAATGCTCCGACCGCGAGGGCGGTGAAGAGACCGCCGATCATCATTGCGATGAGCCCAATGACTCCCGATTGGATGCTGAGGCCGAAGGGGAAGAGTACGAGCGTGAAGAACAATGTCTGGGCAAGGCCGTAGACCATCGCTCCTGCGAGTCGACCGACGAGAATCGCAGTGCGGCTGCTGGGCGCGACAAGTAGTCGGTCAAAGAAACCGGTTTCGATGTCGGTCGCGAGAGCGGTGGCACTGGTGACCGATCCGAACAGCACCCCTTGAACGACAGAGCCGGCGAGGGCGAAATCGAGGAATGAGTCAACTTCGGGAAAGCCCGGGATGTTGATCGCTCGGGCAAAAGCAGAGGTGCCGAGTGCAACGAAAAACAGGGGAAAGATGAGCGATGGCACGACGAGGCTCGGCTGACGTACGAGCGACAAGATTGACCGAGATGAAAGGGCGCCGATCTGGTCTCGGCGACGTAGTGCAATGGTGCTCATGATGCGCCTTCAAGGCGATGGCCGGTTGCTTCGGCGAACACGTCGTCGAGGCTTGGTGCGCGAAGTTCGAGATGTTCGACTGCGATGCCTTGAGCGTCGAGTGCTCTCACAACGTTCGAGACATCGCTTGCGCCCTGGGTGAGGCCAACGCCGAGGGTGCCTTCGGCGGTCGGGCGTGCTTCGCCGAATTGCGCGAGCACTTCACGTGCGGATTCGACATGGTGGTCGGCCACCGAGATGAGAAGTGTTGGTGCACCTACGTCGGTTTTGAGGGCTTCAGGCCGGCCTTCCTTGACGATTTTTCCGTTGTCGATGATCGCAACACGATCTGCGAGTTGATCGGCCTCTTCGAGATATTGAGTGGTGAGTAGCACGGTGGTGCCGTCGTTGTTGAGGCGACGGATTTCTTCCCATAACGACATGCGGCTCATCGGGTCGAGGCCGGTTGTCGGTTCATCGAGGAACAGCACGGTGGGTTCATGAATGAGGGCGAGAGCGAGATCGAGTCGACGGCGCATTCCGCCCGAGTAGGTGCCAACGCGGCGATCACCGGCGGCTGACAGCCCGACTCGTTCAAGAAGTTCGCCTGCCCGCTCTGCCTGTGAGTTTCGGGGAATGCCGTAGAGAACGGCCTGAAGGCGAAGCAGTTCGGTTCCGGTCATCAGCGGGTCAATAGCTGCGTCTTGGAGCGCCACACCGATGCTTCGACGGACAGCATCGGCTTGGGTGACGATGTCGAAGCCGGCGACCGAGGCAGAACCTCCGCTTGGCTTGAGCAGGGTAGTGAGTATGCGGACGGTCGTGCTTTTACCTGCGCCGTTGGGCCCAAGGAAACCGAAGACTTCGCCTGCTGTGACCTCAAGGTTGACACCGTCAACGGCGCGAACTTCGTCTTCGCCGCTCCCGAAGGTACGAACAAGGTCGCGGGCAATGATGGGGGACTGCGTCGTTGAAGACATGTGGGTCAGGTTATGCCGAGACTCAACGATGTATTGAGTTCCGATACAACACGGCTGAGCTGACCTTCTTTCTACGGATCAGAAGGTTTGGGGTTCGAATCCCTACTGGCGCGCTGATGTGCTTTTTTGTGGGATGACCGTGGTCGTCAGTTTCCGATGAGCAGCGACCACATCGGGACAACTTTCAAATCACTGTTTGTGGCGTCGTAGTAGGAGATGATTGGGAGTCCCGTTGCACTGATTGCGATCGACGGGTACAAGCCGATGTTGTCGGTTGAGTCGACCGTGGTGATGAGAGATGCTCCTGCGCAGTCCGTCGTGGTGCACACGGCAATCTTCAGGTCGCGATGTGTGGCG
>JAPOIQ010000212.1 GCA_029978815.1 bacterium | reverse complement strand
GTACTCGGAGGGTTCCTTCGAGTTCCGCTGCTGGCTCCTCGGCTGCTGGTTCTTCAGCTGCTGGTTCTTCAGCTGCTGGTTCCTCTGATGCGGGCTCCTCAGCGGGTTCGCTTGTTTCAGCAGCGGGTTCATCCGCCGCTGACCCTGCGTCATCGTCACTTCCTCCGCAAGCTGCAGCGAGAAGCGCGAGGACCGCAACAGGTGCAATCCATTTCTTTGCCTTCATTTTCTGTTGTTCTCCTTGTTTTGGCCTGGCGTTTTATTGCTAGGTTTTGCGAGCACACTACGCCAGATGTTGAGAGCGCTCCCATTTTTGATGAAACCTTTTTGGACCTGTTGTTTAGGGGTACCTACTTACTTGGTGTAATCACCTCATGCAGATGCACGACGGATGAGTTGGACGGGCAGAACTGACGGGGTGAACGGCGTGGAGCGATCGCCAAGCATCTTGTGAAGCAGTTCGACCGCCAATGACCCTGTTGCCGACACAGGTTGCTCCAACGTGGTGAGAGAGGGCTCGCTGGCCTCACCTAGCGTGAACCCATCGAACCCAATCACCGCAATGTCGTCCGGCACTGAAAGACCAGCGTCGTGAATTCGCCGTATCGCTCCAAGAGCCATCCCATCTGATGCTGCGAAGATCGCATCGGGCGAATGGTCAAGCAATTCCGACATTGCGTCGTACCCGCTGGGCTCGGAGAAATCACCGAAAGCCCGCAAGTCGTTTGGAAGCGCTGAGTTAAATTCTGCAAGTCCATCAATGAAGCCGGCGAGACGATCTTCGCCAGTTGATGTGTTCAGCGGCCCACCTATGTATCCACAACGCTCGTAGCCATGTTCACGCAGAAACGTGGCTGCCTGAAATGCACCTGCTCTGTTATCAACATCGACATAAGGGACTCCGTCGATTCCTGGGCGCCCGATCGCCACCAGAGGAAGGTCGGTTGAGGCGATCTTTCGCATTAGTGAATTCCCTGGCCGAGTTGCGGTCACGATGACTCCGTCAAGGAACCCCGACTCGACAACCCTCGGGGACACTTCTCGTTCTTCTTCTTCTGATTCGAATAGGAAAAGCGTCAATGTTGAAGAGATCTGTTTTGCGCCAAGGGTCACGCCCTGAATCAGACGCGCGAAGTACGGATCTTCAAACAAGTTGCTGACGTGACTCGGAATGACAAGCCCGATGACCCCGGTTCGGTTCGATGCAAGAGAGCGAGCAGCTGCGTTGGGTGCATAACCTGTCTGCGAAATTACCGCCTCGACGCGAGCCCTCACCTCGGGACGCACACTCGACTCATTGTTGATTACCCGTGATACCGTCGACCGCGAGACACCGGCAAGAGCTCCAACATCTTCCAACGTTAGTCGTGCCATTGTGCCTCCCCTCTCTAACAGCGATATGAGCGCTCCCAGAGAGTGTATTTCTACCGACGCGATTCTGTCAACATTGTAGAAACGAAGAATTCTCAGGGAAACAACACTTTTGGCGACTATTATTCTTTCATCACTGGGAGCGCTCTATCGTTGGCGGTTCCAATGTCCTACTGTTATGCGGACCCTTAATCGCCGATATCTCCGCTTTTCTCAACCCACGCTCGCCACCACACCATGCCTCTGATTGCCATTACCGGTAGCTACACCGACGACGATTCATCTTCACCGAAGATCTACACAGTTGATGACTCCGGCAATCTTGCACCCAACCCGATCTCTGGCGAGGTTTCACAGCCGTCTCATTTGACGTATTGCCCGACCAATAAGACAATTTACGCCGTTAGCGAAACCGACTCACCTGGCTCGCTCGTTGCACTGCAGATACGGGATACCTCACTTATAGAAATTGATCGAGTACCAAGTTTCGGGAGTTTCCCGTGCTTCGTCGAGTGCGATAACGAGCATGTTTATGCTGCAAATTACGGATCAGGGGATCTCGTTCGTTACGAGATCAGGCCAGATGGAACGTTCGGGCCCAACACATGGCACCTCACTCTCTCGGGTGACGGACCCCACGCACGTCAAGATTCGTCTCATCCTCACTGCGCCGTTCTCGGGCCAGGAGGATCACATCTCTACGTCTGCGACCTAGGGACCGATGAACTTCTGGTGTTCGACAACGAAGGTCGCCCAGACGTCGGTCAACTAGGCCTTGACCAGGTCATCCAGATGGAGCCCGGTTCAGGCCCCCGGCACCTCGTGTTTCATCCGACCGATCCGGTCCTGTTTGTCGTCTGCGAACTCAGCAACACCCTCGAGGTTCTCATCGCCGATTCGCACTCCAACAGTCTTATCCGACATCAATCCGTGTCCGTCTTCTCGAAGGCACCTTCGACCCCAAACCTTGCAGCCGCAATTCGTGTGCATCCATCTGGCGAACGGGTATACGTCTCGAATCGAGGAGATAACAGCCTGTCAACATTCCGGTATGACAAGTCGTCAAGACGGTGTGAACTCATCCAAACAACTCCGTGTGGGGGATCAGACCCTCGGGACTTCGTTCTCGACCCATCAGGATCGTCGATACTTGTTGCCAATCAATCCTCCAACACCATCTCTCGCCTTGAGTTAGACCCCCAAACACTCGTTCCACAGAACCCGCACGTTGTTGCCGAACTTTCCAGCCCAACATGCATCATCCTTTTAGAAAGCCCCTCATGAACTCACCTTCGGAACAGATCGTCGTAACAGGCGCAAGCGGCCGACTCGGACTTGCCGTTGCCCACCTGCTCGAGGGTCAGTCTTACCGCGTTGTCTGCACCGACATCGCTCCCCCGCCTGCCTCAACAGCACACTTCATCACTGCGGATCTTCGCGAATATGACCAGGTGCAAAAGGTGCTATCCGGGTGTCACACTGTTATTCACCTCGGAAATCATCCGGGCCTCGGGGCGAGCAACCCTCAGAATGTGTTCAACGAGAACGTCACCATCAACGAAAATGTCTTTCAGTGCGCTACCGAGGTCGGGGCTCAGCACATCATCTTCGCAAGCACTATCCAACTGTTTGGCTCAAAACCTGATCTTGAAACCGTTGTGAGTCCCCCACAGCGTCCCGCTTTTCCGATTACTGATGACACTCTCCCTGCCCCAAGCAACCTCTACTCTCTTAGCAAGCAGGTGAGTGAGGTGATGTTGAAGTTCTACGCCGAACGATGCGGAATGACCACTACTGCATTGCGGCTTCCTCTGCTCCATCACCGCGAACCGCACTTCGCTGTCACCGCTGGGAAAGAAAACGAACATGACATCTTCGAGGGATTCACCAGCCTCACTTACGGTGACGCTGCACAGCTCATCCTCTCAATCATCACATCTCACCTCTCGGGATTCAACGCGTTCAATATTGGGGTGTCAGACCGTCATCTTGACTACACCCTCGAAGGCTTAGCCACGGCTTTTTATGACGAACTGCCAAGCGACGCCGGTCAGATAATCGACCTCGGCCACGTGACATCAATGACCGGATGGGAACCTACAAAAGTTGAGTGGCAAGAAGAATCGATCAGAGAACCTAAGGGAACTTCATCATGACGAAACCAATCACCATTACCGACGTGAAAGTAAT
>JAPOIQ010000119.1 GCA_029978815.1 bacterium | reverse complement strand
GATTCCACCGCTCGGCAACCGCACGAACTCTTCCTGGCTCAGGGCTCGGGTTATCAATGGTTGCAACAACAGCACGTCAGCACGGTGGGGAAGTGTTTGTTGAAGAACGCGATGGGGGAGGAGCAATCGTTGGGTTTACATTGCCCGTTGTTCCCAATTGGGAACCACCATCGGTGTAGGTGGAAAAGTTCTCACGTTCTCCTTACCTGAGTCATGCAGGCTTCTTGAGGAACGAATCGAAGATGTTGATGAGAGGAAGCACGACCCCCGGCTTCCAGAGCAGAGAAAGCAGTACAAGATGAAGAAGAAGGCACTATTCGCAACACTTTCAGCAGGAGCGATCGCGGGCACCGGTGCAGGTCTCATCCTCGGCGTTCCTGGGCTGACCAGCGCAGCAGGCGATTCGAGTGACGACGCATCAACCGGTTCGATGGTCGAGACGATTGATGGCGAATCCCATCACGGTCGACGAGGCGGCCGCGGAAGAATGGCATCTGCCGAAACATTGTCAGAGGTGCTCGGAATCGATGCTGAGGCGCTTCGATCAGAGTTCGCAGCCGGAAAGTCGATTGCCGACATTGCCCAAGAGCAGGGTATTGAGATTGAGACCGTCGTCGACGCTCTCGTTGCTGAGGTCGAAACTCATCTTTCAGAGCACGTCGCTGACGGTTCGCTCACCGAAGATGAGGCAGCCGAGAAACTGGCTGATGCTGAGGCGAAGATTTCTGACAAGGTGAATGAAGTTCCAATGGTCGATGGTCGCGGCCCACGTTCAGGTCCAAGAGGTGCTCTTTCTGAAACGGTGCTTGAGATGCTTGGCGTCGACGCAGCAACTCTGAAGGAGGCATTTGCAGCTGGCCAATCTGTCGCTGATGTCGCCGCTGAAAATGGTGTTGACCTCAATGACATCGTGAGCGCCCTCGTCGATGAGAAAGCAGCCCACCTCGCTGAGCATGTCGCCGATGGGTCCCTCTCTCAAGAGGAGGCCGACGAGCGCATCGCTGACGCTGAGGCAAAGATCACTGACCGCTTGACCACCGTTCCACCAGCCAGGTCTGAAGGTCCTCACCGTCCCATGGGTGGTGATAGGGGTCACGCTGTTCACGTTGATATTGCCGGTTCAAACATTGGACCGATGGATGATGGAGCTGCAACAGGAGGAACTGGCTTCGACAACTTGTTGAACTCCGACGCCTAAACCCTTGCTGGTCTGTCACCCCCCGGCAGATCAGCGACACCGATGCTCTGGGTGCACCTACTTGGTAGGTGCACCCAGTTTCGCGCTCGCAGTGAAGTTCGAAGACCGCGACGTTGCGAGGTTTAAGGTCCGCGACACCCGAACCGTACACTGATCACAAATGTCTGATCCCTCGCAATTTTCTACGAGCCCGTTCCTTGAGGGCCTGAACCCGGCTCAGTTCGACGCAGTCATTCACCCCGAAGGCCCACTACTTGTGGTCGCCGGGGCTGGTTCGGGAAAAACACGGGTGCTCACTCATCGAATTGCCCACCTCATTCATACAGGTGTGCACCCTTCGCAGATTCTTGCGATCACCTTCACCAACAAAGCTGCTCGAGAGATGCGCGACCGTGTCGCAGACCTTGTCGGACCAGTAGTGAAAACCATGTGGGTGAGCACATTTCACTCGGCCTGCGTGCGAATTCTCAGGGTGCACGCCGAACGCATTGGGCTGCCGCGCACATTCTCGATCTACGACCAAGGAGATGCAGTTCGCCTCACCGGATATGTCGTGCGCGACATGGGCCTCGACCCGAAACGGTTCAACTCTCGGGCGGTGCACGGCCATATCTCGTTGTACAAAAATGAGCTCGTCGATCCAGCAACTGCCATTGCGACCGCCGACGACATCTTCGCCCGTCGTCATGCGGAGATTTACTCTGAATACCAAACACGGCTCGAACGAGCCGGAGCGGCAGACTTTGACGATCTGCTCACCCTCACGGTGAGGCTCCTCGCCGAGTGCCCTGATGTCCTCGATGAGTACCGGGGCAGGTTCCGTCACCTCCTTGTTGACGAATACCAAGACACCAACATGGCGCAGAACGAAATCGTGCTCGCACTGGGTGGAGCTACCGACCCGACGGGGGCACATAACGTGTGCGTCGTCGGCGACAGTGACCAAAGCGTGTACCGCTTCCGAGGGGCAGACCTCCGAAACATCATCCAATTCGAAGACGCATTTGCAGATGTCACGACCATCGTGCTCGACCAGAACTACCGGTCGACACAAACGATCCTCGATGCGGCGAATGCCGTCATTGTGAACAATCCCGGGCGTCAGCCAAAACACCTCTGGACCGATGGCAACTCAGGTGAGCGAATCGTTCGTTATTACGCGAGCGACGAAGGTGACGAAGCAACCTTTGTCGCGTCGACCGCACGTCAACTCACGCGTGACACCGGCGCGATGTTCAGCGACACCGCTGTGTTGTACCGCACGAATGCTCAGAGTCGTGTGATCGAAGAATCATTTATGCGACTCGGCGTTCCCTATCAGGTAGTTGGTGGAACCAAGTTCTATGACCGTCGTGAGGTGCGCGATGCCCTTGCCTATATGAGGGTTGTTGCGAACCCGGCTGATGAAGTGAGCGTGAAACGAGTGCTCAACGTTCCCAAGCGTGGCGTGGGTGACACGAGCGTGGCGCGAATCGATGAATTTGCGAGGCAAGAAGGAATTTCGTTCATCGAAGCTGCGCGGCGTGCGAGTGAAGCCGGCGTGAGCGGACGTGCGGCGCGAGGTGTTGAAAGCTTCTGCGAGGTCATCGACAACGCTCGCGAGATCCTCCTTGCTGAAGGGGACGATGGACTAACGGCAGGTGAACTTCTACAACATGTGCTTGACGCTTCCGGTTACCTCACTGAGCTCGAAGAAGAAGACACTGTCGAGGCTCACGGCCGTATTGAGAACCTTGGCGAACTTGTTGGCTCTGCGAGAGAATTCACCCGCTTAGAAGAATTCTTAGAGCAGGTCGCACTCGTCGCCGACACCGACGACCTTGCAGACGACGACAGAGTCGTGCTGATGACCCTTCACTCGGCAAAAGGCCTCGAATTTCCAAATGTGTTCCTCGTCGGCGTTGAAGAAGGTGTGTTCCCCCACCATCGTGCGTTATCAGACCCCGACGAGATGGAAGAAGAACGCCGACTTGCCTACGTTGGGATCACTAGAGCGATGGAACGGCTCTTCATGTCGCACTCGTGGAGCCGGATGTTGTTCGGCTCCACGCAATACAACCCACCTTCTCGTTTCTTTGATGAGATTCCTGAGGCGCTTCTTGATGTTCGTGGCGACCGCCGACCAGCCGGCTATCAAAGTTCGTATCGGTCGTCATCGTGGGATTCAGCGCCCTCGTATCGGCGCAGAAGTATCGATCGTGACGAGAACGATGAGCATCGCGACCGAATTGTCGAGGGTGCAATGAGTTCTCGCAGTGGTCCGGTGCAGTCCGGCGCTCACGAAATCGGATTCCGAATTGGCGATGACGTAACCCACCCCGCATTTGGTGAAGGCGTCATCATCGATATCAGCGGCCAAGGAGATCGATCAGAGGCAACGGTCAATTTCGCCGGCGTGGGAACAAAACATCTTGCGCTCGCCTTCGCCCCGCTGACCCGTCGATCTGGTTGAATAGAGCGTGATGAAGGCCGCACTACTTGTCGAAAGTCTCACTGGTAACACTTGGCGCGCTGCCGAGATGATCGGAACGAACCTGCAGCAGGAAGGCTGGTCAATCACTGGCCTTTCGCGTGTGCGCCGCCCTGACCTCGCAAGCATTCAGGAAGCCGACATCATTCTCATCGGCACATGGACTCACGGCCTGTTTTTTGTGGGTCAGGCCCCGTGGGCTGCCGCAGATATCGCAAATATGCCGGTGATGCGCGGAAAGAAGGCAGCGTGCTTCCTTACCTATGCACTCGATGCAGGCAAGAGCCTTGATCGCCTCTCCACCGCAGTTGGACAGACCGGAGCCGATGTCGTCGGCGGGTTGCTCATCAAGCGCAACCACATCGAGTATCACTCTGAAGTGTTCGCCGATCGTTTAGTCGGTGCGTTGTCACAACAGTGATGGCGTGCGCGTCTGGCGTTTGCGAGCACGTCGCACATTCCTAGTCGCTTGTTAAACCTCTTAAATCAATTTCGAGCAGCACTCGGTCAACAACCACAGGCCGTACCTCGGTAGGAATTGCGAGATCATCGACGCTGACCGAGCGACCATCGCAGTCGACGAACGTATCGGTTCCAACTTGCTGTGTGACGATGCAGGTTGAGTCTTTGTCAGCTGGATACGCCCATCGAACTCGCCACCCATTGAGGGGGTCAGTTCCTTGATGATCGATGACAATCGATCGGTCAGACACGGCTGATCCAAGTTCGGCGAAGAGCAATGGGCCGTCTTCGGCGACAAGCTCAGAGAGGTATTCCACGTTGCCAACCGGCCAAGTGTCGGGAGCGAGACGATCCGATGTGGTGACTTCCCCAGATGAGATATACGCGGCCATCGCCCAAGTGAAAAGTCCGATAAACGCGAGCACAACAAGGCCCCCAACGACAGGGATCACTGCCCGAGCAAGAGGAGATCTGAACTGAGGAAGTTGCACACCTCTAGTTTGCCTCGTCCGTGAGTTAGTGAGTCGGGTCGTTATGAAAGTAGGGTTCGAATCTTGTGAAGCGTCCTTACCGAGTTGTCGTTGCGAAACCGGGTCTTGATGGCCACGATCGCGGAGCGAAGACAATCACACGCGCCCTTCGGGACCATGGGTTCGAGGTGATCTACACCGGCCTGCATCAAACGCCGGAACAGATCGCAGAAACCGTCTTACAAGAAGATGCCGATGCCATCGGCCTCTCCTTGCTCTCTGGGGCTCACCTCACGTTGTTCCCTCGGGTGATGGAGGAACTTCGGAGTCGTGACCTTGGTGAGGTGCTCGTCTTCGGTGGAGGAGTTATTCCTGACGCAGACGCTCGTGAGCTACGCAATCAAGGCGTTGCTGAAATCTTCCAGCCAGGAGCATCGCTCAAAGCGATTAGTTCGTGGTTGGAGTCAACACTCGATCAACGAGAGGACTGAACCAGT
>JAPOIQ010000217.1 GCA_029978815.1 bacterium | reverse complement strand
ACTCATTCGACTGCCGGCAGACATCATCAGGCACACACCGGTTCCGAGAGAAAACAGAACGAATACTCCGACTACAACTACCGATCCACCCAATGAGAACTCAGGATCATCCGAGATGAGTCTCATCCAGATCCGGGCGGTGACACCGAGGGCAAGACCAGACAGGATCCGTCTCACCAATAAGGACATCAAGTGCCCCTACGCAGTTCAACCACAATTCCGCTCGTAACTCGATGAAGAACTTTCGGATCAATCGGAAAGACGTCATGCCAAGTGCCTGCCGCCGCCCACACCTCGTCGTACTGCAATAGGTCGGGATCGATGAAGATGCGCAACGTCGCTGCATGGCCGAACGGTGGCACGCCGCCAATTGGGAACCCGGTAGCCGACCGCACGACCTCAGCATCGACTCGCTGACACATCGCTCCCCCTGCAGCGACCGCAAGTTTTGATTCGTCGAGTTGATTCGCACCACTCACATACGCAACTACCACTTCGCCATCAACCCCGAACACAAGGCTCTTCACGATCTGACCAAGTTCAACCCCAATCGCATCGGCCGCCTCTTGAGCTGTCCGGGTTCCTTCTGGAAACGTCCGAGGTTCGATATCCAGGCCAAGTCCAGCCGCTGCATCGATTACGCGTTGCACATTTGCATGAATACTCATCGTCAACGCTCCTCTTTCAGGTCTGAGATCGCTCCGGCGAGTGCGTGATCAAGTTCGGTAATCGCGCCACCCGCAGAGTGGGTACAGCATTCGATGACGACGGTATTCCACGAAATCGAGATGTCAGGATGGTGGTCGAGTGCGTTCGCCACGGCTGCGACGTTGTTCACAAACGTGATGGCCTCATCGAAATCAGCGAATACAAATGTCGATGAAAGTTTTCCGCTCACCTCACTAAACATGAGTCAAACGTAGTGCAGAAGAAGAAATCAGGTGCATTTCGGATTAGACCAGACGTTCCTCAATGTGACAGCGTAGAGCGTCCGTTCGTTTGCCGAAGGAGCACCGATGAGCACTGCCCTGTCACCCCAAGAAGCAGAAGAGTTTGCGAGCAAGGTTCGCAGTTTTCTCGAGTCAAATACCTCACCGGGCAAGGGACGCGATCTCGGGGCTGCTCGTGAGTTTCAAGGTCGACTCGCAGAGGCAGGTTTTGCCGGAATTCCGTTCCCGAAGGAATACGGAGGTGCTGGCCTCACCCTTGAGCATGAGCGAATTTTCCGTCAGGTAGCACAAGGTTTCCCAATGATGACGGGCGAACTTGTCATCAGCCATGGCATGTGCCTGCCCGTGTTGAATGAGTTCGGCACTGACGAGCAAAAGCGCAAATTCATGCCAGACAACATTTCGGCGAAGACGGTGTGGTGCCAGATGTTCTCCGAGCCCGGTGCCGGAAGCGACGTGGCAAGCCTCCAAACAAAGGCTGAGCGAGATGGCGATGAATGGATTCTTAACGGCCAGAAGGTTTGGACCACCCTCGCCCATGTCTCCGACTATGGCGTCATCATCGCTCGCACTGATCCTGACCAGCCAAAGCATGCGGGCATTTCGATGTTCATTCTCGACTTAAAGAGCCCTGGTGTCGAAATTCGTCCGATCAACCAAATCGATGGAGGAAACCACTTCAACGAAGTCTTCTTCACCGACGTGCGCATCCCCGCCGACAACTTGCTTGGCGAATACAACAACGGTTGGCGTCAGGCAACGGCAATGCTCATGTATGAGCGCGTTGCGATCGGATCAATGAATGCGGGCAAGATCACGCAGCCAATGTATGAGGTACTTGCGAAGTGGGCGACACGAAACGGCTCGATCAGTGATCCGGTGGTGCGCGATGAACTCATGCAGATCTACTGCATGGAATCAACAAAATCGATGGTCGCGATGCGAAATCGAGCCGAGATGAAAGCCGGTAAAGCACCGGGACCAGGAGGCTCACTCGGCAAGCTCTACGGCTCAATCATTGCTCGCCGTTTCCGAGAGGTAGCTCAGAACATTGCTGGCCCAGCCACTGTGGCCTGGGAGGGCGAAGGCAGCGACGAAGAAGCACTCGCCGTGAACATGATCGGTTCGCTCTCCGCGGCGATCGCAGGCGGCACCGACGAGATTCAGCGCAACATCATCGGCGACCGAGTACTCGGCCTGCCGCGCGATATCTCAGTCGACACCGGCGTTCCGTTCAAGGAACTACGAGTCGGCACTCAGCGCACCTGACAACACGTACTCCAGAGACCGTCACGCCTCGGTGTGATCGCTGGTGTCCTCGGCCGGTCCACCAAAATAAAACACAAACACACCGGCAAGCGACATTCCTGCCGCCACGAGATATGCGGTTTCATAGCCGCCAGCGACGTCATGTAGCCATCCAAGCAACCACGGGCCACCCGCAACGCCGGCAACGCTCAGAAATTGCGTTCTACCAAACAGTTTCGGATACTCCCTCACACCAAAACGCTCGGCAATCAACAGCGGTTGCAGCATGAGAATATTTCCAACGGTCGCTCCGAAAAGAAGAATGAACGCGAAAAATATCCAGGTGTTATACGACAGGCCGAGACCAGCGAGCGCAATCATCTGGAAGAACGAAAGCACAGTGATCACTCGGCCAAGCGGGAACCTTGGGAACACTCTGCCGCCAACAAGTCGAGCAATGATTGAAGTGACCGCGAGCGCCAACGTCGCAAACGCCGCAGTCGTCGCAGTCGTTCGCTCCTCAGCAAGTTTCACAAGTTGCTGAATTCCGCCCACCTGAGAACCCAACGACAAGACATAGCCAACGGTGACGGCAAGGAAGAACTTGCTTCGCATCGCAACTGCAAATGGTGTACCCGATAACACCATTGCTGATGTCCCAGGTGCAACCCGCTCACCATCTGGGAGAAACCCAGAATCCGCGGGATTGCTCTTCAGTAGAAACCAGCCAGGCACAACCGTCCCAACAAAAAAGAGCAACGCCAACCAAGGGGCAGCACCTTGCAACGTCTGATCATCGACAAACCACTTTGCGGCTGGCGTGATCACCCCGCCACCTACTGACAGGCCAGTCGACGCAACCGAAATTGCCATCGCCCGACGGCGGTGGAACCACCTTGTGACGACTGTTGTCACCGTCACTAGACCAGCCGCAGCAAAGCCAATTCCATAGAAGCAATAGACGACATAGAGCTGCCAGACCGCCGTGATCTGTCCCAACGCGAGCAGCGACGCGGCCCCGATAACACCACCACCCAAGACAGCAAGCCGAGCATCGCGGCGGGCAATAAAACGCGCAACAGCCAGCCCCGTAATGCCCGAAACAACAAAAAAGACGGTCGTGCCGAGAGAAAGCGAAGCAATATCCCAACCGCGCTCTTTGCTGAGGGCATTGAGATACACCGCCATGCCATAAAAACCAAGACCGGCAGATGTCGTCAGAACAAGAAATCCACCGGCGACCACTCGCATGCCAGGAAATTTGGCTTCGGGGGTTGCGGGGGCTTCGGAAGAAGTTTTAGGCACAGACGAACCGT
>JAPOIQ010000062.1 GCA_029978815.1 bacterium | reverse complement strand
CCATCGCCCAAATTTGACGTTCGGCGATCATTCGGTGGTTAGCACCGTCAAGGCTCGCTAGGCTCCCGCCCGTTGCCTGGGTAGCTCAGTCGGTAGAGCAACGCACTCGTAATGCGTAGGTCGTGAGTTCGATTCTCATCCCAGGCTCTCGGTGAGCGCACCTCTGGTGGCTTTGCTTCTATCCTTGCCTGCAGCGCTATGCAGACATCTTCCGGCACTGAGCCCACCTCAGCGATCGAACGGCACAGTCCGGTGTACGTCGCTGGGCACGGTGGTCTTGTTGGTTCTGCAATCGTCAGACAACTTGAACGTGAAGGCTTCACGAATATTCTCACTGCGACTCGCAATGAGCTCGACCTGCGCAATCAAAGCGATGTGAGCGCATGGTTCGACGAACACCGACCGCGTTACGTCTTCTTGGTCGCCGGCACTGTCGGTGGGATTCTTGCGAACAGCACACGCCCCGCTGAGTTCATCTACGACAACATGATGATCCACGGCACTGTCGTGCATTCCGCTTACGAAACCGGTGTCGAAAAGCTGCTGTACCTCGGTTCGTCGTGCATCTACCCACGTGACGCAACACAACCGATCACCGAAGAGCAATTGCTCACCGGTCCGCTCGAAGAGACGAATGAGTGGTACGCGATTGCGAAGATTGCCGGCATCAAGTTGTGTCAGGCCTACCGTCGCCAATACGGATGCAACTTCATCTCGGCGATGCCAACCAATCTCTATGGCCCAGGTGACAACTTTGATCTCACCTCAAGCCATGTCATCCCGGCACTGATGAGAAAATTCCACGATTCTCGCAGCACCTCGACCGGAGGGGTTGAGGTGTGGGGAACGGGTTCTGCGATGCGAGAGTTCTTGCACGTTGATGATCTTGCAAGCGCCTGTCTGTTCTTGCTCGAGAACTACAGCGGCGACTCCCACATCAACGTCGGCACCGGTGTTGATCTCTCAATCAAGGAACTCGCCGAGACGATTCAGTCGATCGTCAACCCTAAAGCGGTGATCAACTGGGATACCTCAAAGCCTGATGGAACGCCAAGAAAATTGCTCGACATTTCTCGACTTCGTGCATTGGGATGGGAGCCGTCGGTCACGTTGAGCGACGGGCTTGAGAGCACTTACAAGTGGTTCTTGTCGACCGAGTCGGCCGGTGAAGAATTGCGCGGCATCGGCTCAGCCTGATTGCCCGGCTACATTCGCTCAGGTGGCAGACCGTTCGACTTTCGCCGAGCGCGCAATGGAATATGCACCACAGTTGTATTCCACGGCGCTCCGAATGACTCGTAACGCCGCTGACGCAGAAGATCTTGTGCAAGAAACGATGATGCGTGGATACCGCAGTTTCGACACCTTCACTGAAGGCACAAACCTGCGGGCATGGCTCTACCGAATTCTCACGAATGCGTTCATTAACCGCTACCGCTCAAAGCAGCGTCGACCTGTTGAAACCGATCTCGCAGATGTTGAAGACCTGTATCTCTACAAGCGGGTGACGACTCTTGAGAATGCGGCTGCATCGCTGTCTGCGGAGGATCAGTTCCTCGATCTATTCACTGATGATGAAGTGAAGTCAGCCGTTGAAGACCTTCCTGACACCTTCAAACTGCCAGTGCTGCTCGCTGATGTTGAGGGTTTTGCATATAAAGAAATCGCCGAAATGCTGGAAATTCCAGTTGGAACTGTGATGTCTCGCCTGCATCGGGGAAGAAAAGCGATGCAAAAACAGTTATACGAGTACGCAATGTCTCGAGGACTTGTCGACGAACCCTTGGATTAATCACTCATGGCTAACTGCAAAGAAACGCTTGAAGAACTTGAGCCGTATATCGACGGCGAGTTATCGGCCGACGCCAAAGAGCACATCCATGGCCATCTCGATGGTTGCGTTGATTGCCAACAGGCATTCGAGTTTCACCTTGAGCTCAAGGCTGCCATCCGGCGGAAAGTCAACAACGATGAGCTTCCGAGCGGGTTGCTCATGCGTCTTGAGTCATGTCTGAAAGAAGACTTTGACGGCGACGGCAATGTCGGCGACCCCTCTGATCGCTAGAGTGGAAGCATGATTGCAGCGAACATTTGGCACTGGTGGATCGGGGTCGTTCTCACAGGCGTGGGTGTCCTCACTGCAGTCGGCCTCGTTGCTGGGTACCTCAAGTCGGTGACTGCGCTCAAGCATCCTCTTGGCCGTCGCCAAGGCGATTCAGAACTCTGACTCTCACCAACGATCTTCTCTCTCGTTGCACATTCCCTTCTGCGGGTTCGGTCGTTCACTGCGCTTTTTCGGGTGGTCCCGATTCCTCAGCGCTGTTAGCCCTGGCGTCCGCCGCTGATCTTTCGGTCACAGCTCATCATGTTGATCATGGTTTGAGGCCATCCTCAGCCGATGAAGCGAAAGTTGCTGTTGCAATCGCGCGTTCACTCGGAATCGAGTGCGTGGTGCATCGGGTAGAGATCGATGGATCACGCAATGTCGAGGCGAATGCACGTGAGGCTCGTCGATCGGTGCTTCCCGAAGGTTCTCTCACTGGCCACACACTTGACGATCAGGCTGAAACCTTGCTCATTCGGCTCATCCGTGGTTCGGGTTCAGATGGTCTCTCTGCGATCACTCCAGGGCCAACACACCCGATTCTCGGGCTCCGTCGCCATGAGACCCTTGCTGTGTGCAGCGAGATGGGTATTACTCCGGTGGTTGACCCAACGAACGATGATCCTTCGATGTGGCGCAATCGCATTCGCCACGAAGTCCTCCCGTTATTAAATGACATTGCGGAGCGCGATGTGGTGCCGATTCTGTCTCGCAGTGCCGATGTCTTACGTCAGGATGCCGATTTTCTCAATGACTTGGCACAAACGATCGACCCAACCGATGCCAATGCGTTGTGCAGCGCAGATCCGGCAATTGCAACACGGGCGCTTCGTCAGTGGCTGACTCGTGATGGCTATCCACCGAGTACCGCAGCGATTCAGCGGGTCTTGGGTGTCGCACGCGGCGACGCAATCGCCTGCGAAATCGATGGAGGGCTCCGTATTGCTCGCTCAGAGCGTCGTTTGCGGATTATCACGCCAGACACCCAAGGCGAGTAGGATGGAACTTCGTATGACTGCCTTAGGAGCCTGCAAATGATGCCGCCAAAACTGCGTGGCAAATGGGCCTTGGGTATTCAACCTCGCAATTTCACGTGGATTTTGAAGGACAAACTCGCAATTTGTGAGCGTCCGGGCGGGTTTGGATCGAGTCACCGGCGTGTTCGTCGGCAGGAAGAAATCATCTGGATTCGTGAAAATGGCTTCAATTACGTCGTTTCGATGATTCAAGCCCCTCACAACCTTCACAACTACGAAGAACTTGGCCAGCCGTATCGGCACCGGCCGATGCGTACCGACAACATCGACGCGTGGTTGACCGCGTTGTACCGGGAGCTCGACGAGTTGATTCGTGCTGGGCAGAGGGTTCTCGTCCATGGCGAAGAACTCGGAGCCCGTGTCGTTGGTGTGATGGGCGGATATATCCGTTGGGCGGGTCTGATCGAAGACGCAACCGAGGCAATTACCGTCACTGAGCAGTTGACGGGTCGCAAACTTGACCCGTTTGCACGAGAGATCATTCTCCGCGCGCACACTCTTCGCTGAGATGGCTGACGTCGACTGTGTCATCGTTGGCGCCGGCATTTCTGGGCTTGTAACCGCCCGCAATCTTGCGGCCGCAGATGTCTCGACGATCGTGTTTGACAAGGGCCGTTCAGTTGGCGGACGCCTTGCAACCCGGCGTATCGGCGATGCGCGACTCGATCATGGCGCACAGTTCATGACAGCACGATCTGATGCCTTCGCTGCCCAGTTGGCTGATTGGCAAGAGCGGGGTCTCGCTGATGTGTGGTGTCACGGATTCGACAGCGATGACGGCCATCCGCGCTGGATCGGCGTCAACGGAATGAACTCACTTGCGAAAGATCTCGCGAATGACCTTGACGTTCGTGTCGATCACCGAGTGTTTGCAGCTGCATGGGATGACGGCGAGTGGCTGATCACTTGCGATGACGCAAGTGCTGTCACCGCGTCACATCTCGTTCTCACTGCGCCGACCCCGCAGTCGTTCTCGTTTGTGTTCGAGGCGGTAGGGACGCTTCCTCGCGAGTTGTCATCGGCCGATCACGACCGAACGATCGCTCTGCTCGCTGCGCTTGATAGCCCATCGGCACTCACCGGAACAGGTGCGCGTCACGAACCATCGACTGATATTGCATTCATTGTCGATCACGCCGTCAAAGGCATTTCTCGGGTACCGGCGATCACCATGAACACTTCTCCGGCGTGGAGCGAACGCTATTGGGATGCTCCACCAGAAGAAACTGAACAGGCACTCGTTGACCTCATCGCACCATTTCTTGGCTCGGCAAGCATTGTTGAACAGCAGGTGAAAAAGTGGCGGTTTGCGACTCCGCGTGCAACGTGGTCGACACCGTGCTGGTCTGATGAAGAGTTCCAACTTGTGGTGGCCGGCGACGCATTTGGCGGGCCACGGGTCGAGGGGGCGTTTCTCTCAGGGCTTGCGGCGGCTGAAACGATCAGCCAGTGGTGCACACCACGTCGGTAAGTTCGCCATCTTCGAGTGACCACCAGGTCACAAAATCTGTTCCAACATCGGTTCTCATCTCAGTGAACGACACGTACTCATTCGGGCATCTGCGAATGAAGGCCGGAGCATGTTTGAGGTGCATGCCGTTTTCGAGAATGGCTAACTCATTTTCGAAACCAACTACGGCGGGCAACACCACATGGTCATCATCGACCACGGCTTGCAATGAAAACCACACAACAGCGTCACCGAGTAAGTCCGCGAAAATAACGCAGTTACCTTGAGCGAGTTCAACAATGCCGCAGTCGTTCACTCCAGGTGTGCCCTCAACGATTGTCAATAATCGTTGTTCGTTGATGGTGAATGTTGCTGTGGTTGCGGCGGTTCCATCGGGCGTCACGGCGAAGCGTGATGTCGATCTGTCGAGGCGCTCGGCCAAATTGATCACCCTCGTGATTGGGCTATCGGCAGTCTCATTTGAAACTGGGCCAACCTCGGTGTCGTCTGAGGCCGTTATCGATTGCACGATGAACAGCAACGCGAACAATCCGGCTACCGCCGCAACAAAACGGAGGGAGAGCAGTGCTCTCACTTGGCGGTCCAACCTCCATCAACGATGATCGACTGACCGGTCATGAATGTTCCCGCTGATGATGCAAGCAGCAACAGTGCGCCGTCAAGTTCATGCGGCTCACCCATCCGAGGAATCGGGGTGTTGCGCCGTACGAAATCTTGGCTGCGTTCTTCTTGCATTGGTTCTGTCATCTCTGAGGGAAACCAGCCGGGGCAAAGCGCGTTGACGCGGATGCCTTTGCGAGCCCATTGCAGCGCCAGTTCCCGGGTCATATTGACGACTGCTCCTTTCGAGGCGCAGTAGTTCGCCTGCTTTACGGGGGTGGCACCCACATGGCCAAGCATTGATGCGACGTTGATGATTGAGCCGCTTCCGCTTGCAATCATTGACGGCGCACTGAGTTTTGAGAGATGCCACACGGCGGTGGTGTTGATTTCGAGCACCCGACGGAAAAGCTCGAGTGATTCGTCTTCTACGCCGACGACTTCGGTGATGCCGGCATTATTGACGAGTACGTCGACGCGACCGTGTGCCTCGATCGTTTCGGCGATGAGTCGCTCACGGTCGTCTTCGTTCGCCATGTCGGCTGCAATTGGCGTCACGCGGTCGCGACCAAGTTCATCGGCGAGTGCCTCGAGGCGCTCTTGTCGGCGGGCCGATACGACAACGGTTGCACCTACCGCATGCATGACTCGGGCCATACGTTCGCCGAGGCCAGCTGAGGCGCCAGTAATGACGGCGACGGTGTCGTCAAGCCGGAAGAGATCGAGGGGGTTTGTGACAGTTGACATCCCTCCAGCATTGCAGCGATCTGCACCAGTGTGGTGGCGCCGCCTGAAATCACCCAGGCGAGTCCGGGGCGAGGCTCGATCGGCAGTTTTGGTAGCCGGCCGGGGTACACAAGATCTGCATCGGTAGTGGCGCACTCTGTCATCAAAATTGAGGTCTGAGATTTGCGCAGTTGCTGGGTCCAATGGTCGAACGACACTCTCAGCGTTAGCGGGTCTACTGACGCGATGACCGTGATGTCTTCGGCTCCGTGCAACCGGGAAAGCAACTGCTCACCACCACGGCTTTGATCTGCATCGTCGACAACGATCAGGTGCGGGCCGTCAACGATTGGAATTTCGTCAACCCGGCCATCACTCACTATCGAGACCACCCCAGAGCGAACATATTTCCAAGATTCGGTGAGGGTCTGCAGTGCAGTTGTACGTCCCGAACCTGAGGGCCCGATCACAAGAAGATGCCGACCATCTCGAATCTCACAGTTACTCGCCTCAAGATTTTGATAGGCGATTCCGATGTCGAGAAATGTTGACGATCCACGGCGGATACCCCCACCAAGTCGCCATCTGACATTTTTCTGCATCCGCTGGATCGTTGCCGGTGCTTTGCGCGCCGCCAACGGACGTTGAGTCGACGGTCGAATCTG
>JAPOIQ010000082.1 GCA_029978815.1 bacterium | reverse complement strand
GCCCATGCGCCGACGGCTATGTCCACCGGAGGTCGCGAGACCGTAATCCCGCTCTCGAAAATCCGCCAATTAACCGGAGACCACATGGTGGCGAGCAAA
Source organism: bacterium (assembly GCA_029978815.1). Lineage (GTDB taxonomy): Bacteria > Actinomycetota > Acidimicrobiia > Acidimicrobiales > Ilumatobacteraceae > Casp-actino5. The sequence goes on along the minus strand of JAPOIQ010000082.1, from coordinate 5,808 downwards.
TCCACTTCGCCACATGCGTTTAGCGTCGTCGAAGTTGACTTCGCCAACGTCGATCGTGTTCGGTCGTCGGTGAAGGCAGAGTTCCGTACATCGGAAGGCTTCTCACTGACCTACCTGCCGTTCATCGCTCGCGCACTTGTTGATGGCTTGCAAGAGTTCCCGAATCTCAATGCGAGTGTCGTGGGCACAGATCTCGTTGTTCACGGATACATCGACCTTGGAATTGCTGTCGATCTCGATTATCAGGGGCTCATCGCACCTGTGATCCGTGGTGCAGAAACAAAGCGCCTAAAAGCGATTGCCCAAGAAATTCACGACCTTGCTGACCGTGCACGAAATCGCCGCCTCAGCCCCGATGAAATTCAGGGTGGAACCTTCACGATCTCAAACAACGGTTCAGTTGGCTCGGTACTCACGATGCCAATCATCAACCAGCCGCAGGTTGGCATTGTCTCAACCGATGCGATTGTTCGTAAGCCTGTCGTTGCGAACCTTGCTGATGGGGGAGAAGCAATCGTTGTTCACCCCGTGGGCAATCTTGCGATGAGTTGGGATCATCGTGCCTTCGATGGCGCGTATGCAGCTGGATTCCTCCTGCGAGTGAAAGAAATCCTTGAGAATCGCGATTGGGCGGCGGAACTCTGACCGATTCACTGCAGCCTCTGCGAGTGAGGTGGCTCGGAAGAGTCCCTTACTTGGAAGCGCTTGAGCTGCAGCGAGGTCTGCATCGCGGGACTGACTCACACCTGCTTCTCGTCGAGCATGAACACACCTTCACGTACGGCCCTCACGCGAATCTTTCAGAGCACCTGAAGTGTGACCCCGCCGAAGTGGGCGCAGAACTCGTTGCGGTCGATCGGGGTGGCGACATTACATACCACGGCCCAGGTCAACTCACCGGCTACCCAATTCTTTCGCTTTCGCCAGGTGTTGGCCCGCTACGACATGTTCTTGCCGTTGAGGACGTTCTCATTCACGCCTTGCGCCAACTCGGTGCCACAGACCCTGGACGCCTGCGCGGGTACCCCGGCGTGTGGGTTGATGCATCATCTGACGAGCCGAGAAAAATTGCGGCAATTGGCGTTCGTGTAGCCCGTCAACGAACTATGCACGGCTTCGCCCTCAACGTGACAACTGATATGGCGTACATGCGGCAACACATCGTTGCATGTGGCATTCCTGACCGCCCGGTGACCTCACTCGCTGAGGAAGGGCTCTCAGTAACGATGGCGGAAGTTGTCGCAGCAGTGACTGACGCAGCAGGCCTCCAGTGGGGCGCAGATGGCATCGACCGTCAGGATGTGCAATGGCGAACGTCCGTAACCGACCTCTCGCCATTCTCACGAGGTGAGGGCCCTGGCGAGCCGGTGCGGCTGATGCAGCGTGCCCGTTCTGCAGGACTTGATGAGGGACTTGCACTATCAGAGCGCAAACCAGAGTGGCTGCGACCGGTGGTGCACCATGGACCAGAAGTGCTCGCAACGCGCAAAGTATTGCGTGATCACGAGATGGTCACCGTCTGTGAGGATGCCGGCTGCCCGAATCTCTCTGAGTGCTGGTCTCAAGGAACCGCCACGTTCATGGTGCTCGGTGAACGATGCACTCGCGCTTGCGGATTCTGCATGGTGGATACATCGAAACCCGAGGGAATTGACGTTGAAGAGCCGCAGCGTGTCGCGAAAGCGGTCTCGGCACTCGGCCTGCAACACGCGGTCCTCACGATGGTTGCCCGCGACGACCTTGCTGATGGCGGGTTCTCTCATGTTGCCCGATGTGTTGCGGCAATCAGAGAGAAGGGCCCACAGGTCACTGTTGAGACATTGGTCTCAGATGGAGCCGGAAATCTTTCTGCGTGGAAAACTCTGTTCGACGCTCGACCCGACGTTGTCAACCACAACATCGAAACGGTGCAGCGGCTTCAACGGGTCGTTCGGCCGTCCGCCGGTTATGCGCGAAGCCTTTCCTTCCTCGCCGCCAGCAAATCAGAGGGCCTCTTGACGAAATCTGGCCTCATTCTTGGTCTTGGTGAATCAGAGGATGAAATCTCATCAGCATTGGCCGACCTCGCAGCCCTTGATATCGACATCGTCACCATTGGGCAATACCTCAGGCCAACATCCCATCACCTTCCGGTTGCTCGATGGGTGGAACCATCAGAGTTTGACCATTGGAAATCAGTAGGCGAGGCAATGGGGATTCGACATATCGAGTCAACCCCATTGACGAGGTCAAGCCACCATGCGGCCGAATCGGTTGCAGCGGTTCAGGTTTCCCTTGGCCGCACTTCAGCCGCGACCTGAGTTCGTGTTTGACTAGAGAGATGTCGTCACTGTCCACGCCAGTTGAAGAGCTCTTACGTCGCCTTGCTGCGGTCAGATCAGCAATGCGCGAACAAGGAATTGACACCGTCTTGCTCTCGGTGGGACACGATCTGCCATACCTCACGGGTTACACAGCGATGCCGCTTGAGCGCCTGACAATGCTGACGGTGCACACAGAGGGGATGCCGCAGTTATTCGTTCCTCGGTTAGAGGCGCCACGGGTCACCGAGATGCCTGGCTTGTTCGACATCGTTCCGTGGGATGAAACAGTCGAGCCTCTCGACCTCGTAGCAGAGTCCTGTGCCGGCAGCTCGACGATTGCGATTGGAGACCAAACCTGGGCAAGGTTCGTCGTCGGTCTCACCCATCGACTCCCTGGTGTTCGGTGGGAGCGGGCGGTTGGAGTTGTTGGCGACCTGCGAATGCGCAAATCTGACGCCGAAATTTTGGCCCTGCGTGCCGCGGCTGCTGCGGTAGATGAAATTGCGGCAGAGCTTCAGAGAGGCGAGATCTCACTGGTCGGACGCACCGAAGCCGATGTTTCTGCAGACTTGTCGCGACGCATCCTTGCGCGGGGCCACGAGAAGGTGAATTTTGCAATTGTTGCGGCGGGCGAGAATGCGGCAAGTCCTCACCATCACCCGGGTAACCGGGTGATCAAGGAGAATGAAGTCGTCCTCTGTGACTTTGGTGGAACAATGAACGGGTATTGCTCCGATATCACGCGATGCGTGGTGACCGGAGAAATTCCTCACGACGTTGCCGCAGCATACGAGGTGCTCATGGCAGCTCAGTCGGCAGGTGTCGCTGCGGGCAAAACGGGTGTTGCCTGCGAGGCGGTTGATGAGGTCACGAGGCAGATCATCTCAGATGCGGGATACGGGGAATATTTCGTTCACCGCACTGGGCACGGGATTGGCATGGAAGAACATGAAGATCCCTACATGGTGTCGGGCGATTGTCGTCTCATCGAACCAGGGTTCGCCTACAGCGTTGAACCAGGTATCTACATTCCCGGAAAATGGGGACTGCGACTTGAGGACATCGTCGTTGCAACAGACGATGGCCCGGTCAGCCTGAACAGAGCCGACCACAACCTTCACTCTGTGTGCAGCTAACTACGTTCCGCCGATTGAAAACAACTCGCGATCGACATCATCCGTATATGACGTGAGTTCGATAAGGAGATCAGGGCCTGCGTAGTGAGCCAGCACTCCGTCTGCGGTGACGCAGTAGACCTTCGTGCCGCCGACTACTGGAACCGACACGCAGTCGACTGTCGTATTCGCAAACACGGCAACATATTGCTCGGCCGGACCGATATTTCGGCCGGCGTCAATGCGAAGACGCTGCTCGGTCGCCCTCGACCAAAATTGGTGGGTGATCTGGACATCGCTTACCTTCGTGTCATCAAGGCCGTTGACGCACGTCGAATTCGCCAACTCACAGGTTCTCGTGCTTCCGGTCTCGACGAGGTATCGAATCTCGCCAATGGTGACTGACCGTTCACCTTGTTGCTGAGCGACACTTGCCGTGGTTTCGAGATTCCCGTAATTCACCGTGATTCGGTAGGTGGCGGTGAACTCCGCATTATCTGCGTTCGCAAAGCGGTCAAGAATCGCAACGATGCCCGCATCGTTCACTGGGATATCTGCAACGAGTGTTGGCCGTGGACCAAGAGCGCAAGCGCTGATCGCAAATGCCAGCACGGCACAGAGGAGGGGATTGCGGATCCGCATGTGCATGTAAGGCTACGGCCATTCCGATCGCTCAAGTTGTTGGACGAGAACGAGATACCCTGCGACGAGTGAATACGGCGCCGATCACTCTCGAGGCCTCAACGTTCCTGTTGCAGTGGGCAACCGGTGGGATGTTGCTCGGCTGGGTGACAACACGTCGACGAGAAGTGAGTCTTGGTTATGGGTGGATGCTCCGATTGTCATATGCACCGCTGGCGATTGGGGCAGTGATTGCGGGCCTCCGCTATGGATCTCATCTGATGCGTGACCTAGCAAGTGTGCTTGTGGCGGCCGCGATTATCATTTCGTTTGTTTCTTCTTTTGTCCGTCGCTCGGCGGGTGTGAGCGGTGCGCAACTCGAGCATGATCGCCGTTCTGAGCGGGTGGCTGTGATGACCGGCATTGAGCGTGAATCTGCCGCAGCAGTTGCGGGCAAGGAGTTCAACCCGGTCCTCGATCTTGTGCCAGTCGTGATCGGTTTCGTTGGGCTCATCGCCGCAGGTTTATCTGCAGCCGACAACGGCATCTGGACTGACATGGTGTCGGTGCTCCGACTTGTCATCGGCGCGCTGTTTCTAGGCGCAGTTACTAATGCGATGTTGCTCGGCCATTGGTACCTCGTGCAACCAGGGCTTCCTCGCCGTCACCTCAATGAGCTGGTCGACATCTTGGGAAAGGTCTGGCCCTTCGAGGTGTTGATGTTGCTGGTGCCAACTGGAATGGTGAGTGTTCTCAACGGCTCGATTGATGACGGGTGGGGCGGGGTGCTCGGGTGGTTCTGGGTCGCCTGCGCAATCACCACGATCGTTCTGGTCGTGGTGACGAAGGCCGCGCTGAAGGAACGCCAATATTCAGCGGTGATGGCAGCAACGGGGCTGCTGTACCTTGCAATTCTCACTGCGTTTGGCACAGACCTGGTAGCCCGGGCGATTCTTGATGCCGGCGTGCAGAACGCCACAACGTGATGATTCAGTTGACCTGACGGTCGTGCCCTGCCCAATACTGCTCGCGCAACTTGAATTTCTGCAGTTTGCCGGTGGCGGTACGAGCAAGTTCATCGCGGAAGTCGACCTTCTTCGGGCACTTGTACCCAGCCAACTTCTTCTTTGTCCATGCGATGACATCATCTTCGGTGAGTGATGACCCAGGTGTCGTGACCACCAGCGCAGTAACGAGTTCTCCCCATTTCTCATCTGGGATTCCAATCACTGCGACCTCAGCCACATCAGGATGCTGGAAGATTGCATCCTCGACTTCGATCGACGAGACATTCTCTCCACCAGAGATAATGACGTCTTTTTTCCGGTCTGAGATCGTCACGTAGTTTGCATCATCGATATGCCCACCGTCTCCGGTATGGAAGAAATCTCCGGGGATAGCGGTCTGGGTCGCCTCTGGCTGTTCCCAGTAACCCTCCATGATCATGTTGCCTCTCGCAAGCACCTCGCCATCAGCAGAAATGTCCATCGTGCATCCGACGACAGGTGCACCAGCCCGGTTTAACATCGTTGCACGATCAGCTGGGCTGAGATCATCCCACTCCTCGCGACTGCGGTTCATCGTCAACAGCGGAGCTGTTTCGGTGAGGCCGTAGATCTGAACAAACTCCCACCCGAGTTCGGTTTCACAGCGCTCAATTGTTCGAGTGGGAGGTGGCGCACCCGCAACAACGATACGAACCCGACCAGACCCTGGAATAGGGCCATCCCATTCGGCCGCCGCGTCCAGAACAGTGTTCAGCACAGCAG
>JAPOIQ010000407.1 GCA_029978815.1 bacterium | reverse complement strand
GTCTCTTCATCGAGCAGCACGTCATAGGTTCCCTCAGGAACGATTATCGACCAAGATCCATCCTCGGCGGTCGCCGTTGATGCAACCTCCACACCCGATTCGTCAAACGCTCGGAACATCACTCCGGGAACTCCGACGCGCTCGCCTTCTTCGTTCTTTTGAACGAGACTCCCCTTGACCTCACCACCCTCTTCTTGCGCAGAAACGGTATTTGACGAACCCAGTCCGATAAATACGAGAATCGCAAAGACAATCGCTAAGACACCTCGCCGCGCACGAGCAAACTCCGCCATCAATCGAACACCACCCATCGGAGCGAAAGGTTATCTCGTATTCACCCTGAGGTCACCCCAGTCAGTCGACAGCCACGGGGGGTTCGGCGGTCACACCTTGACCACGATTGTCCCAGCAACTTTGTCATGCCAGGTTTGACGGTCTTTGTCCCAAATCATCCAGAGATAGCCGAGGTAGAAAATTTGCCCCGAAATGATGTTTCCGAACAATTCCCGACCGAGCGCACGCCAGAAACCTGGAGGTAAGCCATCTGAGATTCGCACAACTTTAATTCCGACAATTTTTCGACCCCAGGTCTGGCCGGTTCTTCCCTCAGCTCTGACATAGATGAACATCACTGCCAATACGCCGAGGGCGATCAACGCAATTCCACCAGCTAGAGAAGAACCTGACGGAATGCCGGGTGGGCAAACGAGGTCAGCTGAACCAATGACCGAAACGCAGTTATTGATCACCGGCACCACGATGACGAGAACTCCCGCCACAACAGGAACGAGCATGACAAGGCCGTACAGCACGACGTCGAGCAGGTACGCGCCAAGCCGTGCTCCAAACCCAGCACGACCTTCGATATCGCTCGTCCACGACTGCTGCCCGCTGTGATAAGGCCCACCTAGCGGTGGCGGTGGAGGGGGCGGCGGTGGAGGCAAGTCGCTCATGACAACGACAATAGTTTGCGCGATCGAGATCTCTTACCGGATTAACTTCGGCGAGAGACCTCTGGTTTAGAGTCCACTTCTGATGGAGTTCTCACAATCGACCGTGCTCGATGTTCTCGATCTCTGCGGTGTCGCCGTATTTGCGGCTTCTGGAGCAGTCCTCGCAATCAGACGCAAATTTGATCTCGTTGGTTTGCTCACGCTGGCGTTCGTGGCAGCGCTAGGCGGAGGAGTGTTGCGAGATCTTCTCCTTGCGCGCGGAGTGCCAGTGGCATTCAACGACCCGAACTACGCAGTTGTTGCATTCATCACCGGCTTGATTGTCATTCCGCTCCGCAACCTCATCGAACGAATGTGGCGACCGGTACTCGTACTCGACGCCGCTGGGCTCGGACTGTTCGCTGTCACCGGAGCATCGATCGCTGCCGAACATGGACTTGCAGCGATTCCCGCTGTCATGGTCGGTGTAGTGACAGCGACCGGAGGAGGCGTCATCCGAGACGTTCTTGCGGGCGAGGCTCCTCAAGTGTTCCAGCAAGATTCAGTGCTGTACGTCATTCCCGCCGCACTAGGGGCATTAGTGGTGGTCGTTGCTCACGGGCTTG
>JAPOIQ010000305.1 GCA_029978815.1 bacterium | reverse complement strand
CCACGGTGCAGCGTTTGCGATCATCACGCGCATCGAGGAAACGTCATATTTGGCGATGACATCTGCATCAAGGTTGCAGATCATCCTGATCGGCGTCGGCGCCGAGAACGTCGAAGAGCAGCGGTAGGTGTCGACAAGCCGAAGCCAATCCTCAGCATTGAACTTGCGCTGTACAACGATTGTCTGTCCCATGTTGATCGCTATCCCCATGAACCCACCAGGGCCAGAGTGGTAGAGCGGCCCAGTGGTGAGATACACGTCGTCAGCTCGGTATCCGATGTGTTCGAGCATGGCGAGCATTTGCGTTGGCTCAGTTGCTCGTCGACGAAATGCCCCCTTCGGTTTACCGGTGGTTCCCGAGGTGTAGATCATCGTTGCGCCGTCAGCGGTTTCCGCCGGAGGTTCCGGGGGAGATGAATCAGGCATCGAAGCAATTTCGTCATCGACTGACACAAACCACGAGTCAGTTGTTGGAAGATCGCCATCGAATACAAGAACTTCCCTGATCTTCGGCACACTCCCACGCACTCGCTCAAGCATCGGCGCAAAGTCCGCGTCGACGTACACAATCTCTGCATCACAGTGATCAATGACGTACGCCGCTTCATCATCGGAGAGGCGGTAATTCAACGGAACCGCTGTCGCTCCAACTTTTCGTGCGGCAGACATGAGCGACACGACACCGATTGAGTTTTGGCCGCACCACACAACTCGATCTCCAGGTTGAACGCCGTGGCTGACGAGAAGGTGCCCAAGTTGGTTCGTGTAGCGATCGAGTTCAGCGTAGGTAATTCGGTGCAATGAGCCGTCGGGTCGGTCATCGATGACTGCGAGGCGGTCGCCGAAGTTCCTTGCATGCGCATTAAGGATGTCTGCCATCCACAAAGACTGCCATACCTGAGAAGACCGATTTTCCTCGGGCATCGGGGTTGACGAGCCATGGTGTCTATTCTCAAGAGATGCTTGACCACATCGTGTTTGCAACAACCGATATCGCAATGACCTCCGAATGGCTCGCCGATCACACAGGGGTCGTGGCGTCAGAGGGCGGCCCGCATGTCAATAAGGGCACGCGTAATCGTCTGTGCTCGTTTGGTGACACGTACCTTGAAATAATTGGCCCGGACCCAGAGCAGGATGATCCGGGTGAGCCTCGCTCATTTGGCATCGACGATCTCACCGCTCACCGGGTGATCACGTGGTGCGCTCGGCAACACAACCTCGACACCGTGGTCGCCGCCGGTGCGTCAGTCGGTCTCGGCTACACCTCACCTGTCCCAATGCGGCGCGTTGCGCCCGACATGACGCTCGACTGGCATCTCAGTCTTCCGACTGGCGGCATCGAGGGTGGGATCTTGCCGTTCTTCATTGATTGGGGTGAGTCGAGGCACCCGTCTGAAACTGCTGCACCAGGCCTCACCGTCGCAGAGATCCATGGCCTTCATCCAGATCCAGATCGGGTCAATGCACTACTTGCAGCACTCGGCGAGACGATGAAGGTTGAACGCGGCGATCTGCCGGGTCTGCATGTAGAGCTGTCTGGACCATCCGGTTCGGTCGTGCTGCCCAAGTAAGCACCAACTCGAGTTCACGCCGTTGTGAGGTGAAGGCCTCGTCATTTAGGCGAGACAGCTCAACGGTTTGCCGCCGTTGTATGCGACCATGTCGCCGATCGCCGCAACGAGGTTGATGGTGCTTCCGGGCTCGGCGCCATTTAGTTCAAACATTGCCCGATGGAGATTGCCAACAATTCGTTCAGAGTCAGTAAGTTCGCCAAATTCGCCAAGGTCGGTTTCTCTGGCGGCTTCGAGGGGACTCACCCCGTCTGAAATTGCCTGTTGAGCCAGATCAAGAATGAAATTGTCATAGGACCGAAGTCGATCAATAACCGCGAGGTCGCACACTGGTCCATGCCCCGGCACAATGACATCGGCGTCAAATTCGCTCAGGCGATCGAGAGCGGCAAGCGAGCCGGTCACTGAGCCCATGACCATGAACGGTGTGCCACCGTTGAACACAAGGTCGCCGGTGTAGAGCACTTTTCGGTCGGGTAGCCAGACCACGACGTCGTTCGTTGTATGAGCCGGTGTACCGATGTAGTGCAGTTCTGCTCGAATGCCACCGCAATGCACGTCGATCCGGTCATCAAATGTGACCATTGGTGGCTCAATCTGAATGTCGCCCCAGTCGACAGGTTCGAATACGCCCTCAAAATGCGGCAAGCCCGCCTCAAGAATGGCTTCCCGGCACCGGCGATGACCAATGATGGCGGCCGGCTTCGTGAGCCAGTTTCCGTGCGTGTGGTCGCCGTGATGATGGGTGTTAACGACTGCCCGAATGGGGCCTGAGTCGAGACGTTCGACCGTTTCGAGAAACAGGTTTGTGCGTCGTTCTGTCGAACAGGTGTCCACGATGACGGTGTCGCCGCCGTCAGTAAGTATTCCGCAGTTG
>JAPOIQ010000340.1 GCA_029978815.1 bacterium | reverse complement strand
TGAACAGCTGCAATATCTGCCACCGCCACCGTGTCTGCGGTGAGGCGAAGATCATTACCAAGGTTGTAGCGGCGGTTGTATTCAGTCGTACGAGCCCACGCATCAGTGAGGATCGACGAGACATTCGCCAACGTTTCCGTTTCGGTCGGGAGCGTCATCGAAGCGGCCTTCGACATCTCCAGATACGAACATACAACGCCACCAGCATTAGCCAGCACATCTGGCACGATCTGCGTTGCTGCCGCTGCAAACACGAGCTCGGCCGACGGAGTCAGCGGAGAATTTGCGCCTTCAACAACGATCTTCACACCAGCCGAAACAAGAGCTGCAGCGAAATCAGAATGCACCGATTGCGGGGCGGCACACGGCAGAAACACATCGACCGGCATCGAATCGAGCCCGCGCAACAACTCATCGACATTAAGCACTTCGTGCCCCTCGAAGTTTTCAGCGAACTCAACGAAACTCGTCGCCGAGCGACCATTAACCCCAAGGAAATAGGCAAGCTCGGCACAAGAAATACCTGCAGGGTTCAACAGCACTCCACCGAGATACGGGTCAATGATCGCAGACACCGCTGCTCCACACGACTCGACGCCGGTGGCAGCGAACTGGCCAACGTTTCCGAAGCCACTGACGAGGCACCTCGCCCCGTCGAGATCGATGGCAAGCGACGCAATGTGAGCAACACCGTGACCGGTGGCTTTCACACGTCCAGGAATTCCACCAATTTCAATTGGCTTACCGGTGACCACCCCCGGGGTGAAGCCGCCATGCAGTCGCGAAATTGTGTCTGCAAAAATCGCCATATCTTTCGCAGAGGTACCCATGTCAGGGGCCGGAACATCAATCCAATTACCCGGTGAGCCCAGATCAGGGGAAATTTCGAGGGCATATCTTCGAATCAGTCGTTCCTTTTCACCCTCAGAAAGCGCTCTCGGGTCAGCAGAAATAGCTCCCTTCGCGCCCCCAAGCGGAAGCCCAACAAGAGAGTTCTTGATCGTCATGCCCGCAGCAAGCGCAATCGTTTCGTCCGCAGACTGATCAGCTGAGACCTTCAGACCACCTTTCATGCCTTGCAGAGCACGAGTTGAGTTGTGCTGAACTCGCCACGCCTGAAACAAGCCGCGACTTCCATCATCCATTTCGATCAACAGATTGAGTTCAATCACTCGACGTGGCTGAGCGATTTGTTCGGCCATGTCTTCGGGTAAACCAAGAACCTCAGCGGCACGGTGAATGCGCTGGCGCATAACACCAAAACTGGTCAACGACGACGGCGAAGGTGCACCAGTCCGAGCGGCGCTTGCATGGTTGACATCTGACCGCAATCTCTCTAACAGCGTCATTCACTCAGAGGTCGGACTTTTAGCCGGAACCTGCATACGACATTTGTCCATACCTGCCGCAGGAGTCTTCGCTGTATGAAGCGTGCTCACTCGGATGACGGTTGGCTCGTGTCGGGGGAGCACCATGCACCTCACTACCGTGAACTCACACACCAGCAAGTGAAGGAGGGTTGCGATGACATGGGACGGTGACGCATGCGGGCTTGTCGATGAGTTCCGAAGTGGTCAACTTCACCCTGCAGAGGTCATAAGCGAAACGCTCTCGGAGATCGCCTCAAGCACTCTTAACGCGTTCAGTTTCATTGATGAAGAGGGCGCGCTCACAGCAGCAAGAAACGCTGATGTGCAGGCGCCCTTCGGGGGAGTTCCTCTTGGGGTGAAAGAACTTGACGCTGTGAAGGGCTGGCCCTTGACCGAAGCAAGCGCAGTGTTTGCCGACCGAGTCGCTGGGCACACATCAACCATGGTCTCCCGGTCAATCGAGGCTGGGGCGATACCTGTCGGTTTGACCACCTCAAGCGAATTCGGCGGAGTGAATCTCACACGCACGGTACTCAACGGCGCAACCCAGAACCCGTGGGATCTCTCTCGAACACCAGGCGGATCATCTGGAGGTTCAGCATCAGCAGTTGCGGGCGGCCTCGTGCCGATCGCAACCGGAGGCGACGGCGGCGGTTCAATTCGCATCCCAGCGGGTTTCTGCGGGCTCGTTGGGCTGAAAGGAACATTTGGCCGCATCCCCCGCAGCCCTAAAACCCTTGTTGGCAACCTCACCGTCTCGATCGGCAGCCTGACACGATCGATACGAGATACAGCCCGCTGGTTCGACGTGACGAATGGT
>JAPOIQ010000270.1 GCA_029978815.1 bacterium | reverse complement strand
GTGCCCCGTTGGCCCGCATCCAGACCTTTTGGCCATTGGTTCGCTGGTTGCCACGTGACATTGGGTCGCCATTCACGTAACGCACGTCAATCGGGCGTGGTGTGTCGTACATCGGCCCGATCTTGTCTTTGTATGGCTCCATGCGTTCTTGGAAGTTCGGCAAGGTCTCAGGCGCCGGCACGTCAATAGGTGCAGGGTTGTGATGATCAAGGCCTGGCTCTTGGTCGTGGAAACTTGCTTGGAGGTTAAAGATCGCTCTCCCGTGTTGGATTGCAACGACACGTCGAGTCGAAAAGCTCTTTCCGTCTCGGATTCGGTCGACCTCATACACGATCGGGACTTTCGGGTCACCAGGTCGCAGGAAATACGCGTGCAGCGAATGAACGAGCCGGCCGGGCTCCTCAACTGTTCGCGCGGCAGCGACGAGAGCTTGGCCCGCAACCTGACCTCCGAAAACCCGTTGGCGGTCCTCGTCCGGAGACAGGCCACGAAACAGGTTGACTTCGATCGGTTCGAGATCGAGGAGAGTGATGAGTTCGTCTAGTGCCTCTTGCACATCTCCATCCTGCCATCACATAGCCTTACTTCGTGCAATTGGATGACGAGAAGCAACGCGTGCTAGCCGAAACGAAGGGCTTCATGCCAGATGATGAGGGTGAGGCTCTGTTCATTGCGGCACAGCAAGTTGGTCGTTCATCCGTCAAGGGTCCAATTGTTGAGATTGGGTCGTATTGCGGGCGCTCGACAATCTGGCTCGGCGCGGCGGCACAGGCTGAAGAAAGGGTGGTCGTGACGATCGACCATCATCGAGGTTCTGAAGAAACACAAGCCGGTTGGCAATACCACGACCCTGAGGTTGTCGATCCTCGTATCAACAAAATGGACACATTGCCGTTTCTTCGTCGCACGCTGTTCGATGCTGGACTTGAAGACACAGTGATTGCCGTCGTCGGAAAATCTCCCACGGTGGCATCGGTGTGGGGTGAAAAAATCGCCATGTTGTTTATTGATGGTGGCCACGGTGCCGAACATGCGGCTGCCGACTATCGGTCGTGGGCTCCACATGTTGCCAAGGGTGGTGTGCTCGCGATCCATGACGTGTTCGCAGACCCCGCAGACGGCGGTCAGGCTCCTCACGATGAGATCTATCAGCCTGCCCTCCAGTCGGGAGACTTCACTGAGTTCAGTTCGACCGGATCGTTACGGTTATTACGACGGCTGTAGCGACGTCTGCTGACGTTCGAGCACCACAAACGTCAGTGCCGCCAACGCCATAATCATTGCGCCGACAATCCCGAGCAGTTCTGGACTCACGGCGAACATTGCACCTCCGATGAGAGGCCCCACGACACGTCCCCCGGCCATATAGGCCTGGGCATCGCCCGCACGTTCCGCTGGGTACTTTGAGTGAGAGGCGAGCACCGAGAAACATGCGGGAACTGCCATCCAGAAGAAAAATCCCCACAAGGTGACAGCGAGTGCGAAGGTAATTGGGTGATGGGCAACACCAAGGGTGACTGCACAGACCGCCGTCGCAAAAATCCACAATCCGGCATGGTGGCGTTTTCCAGAGAATCGAGATGAGGGGATTCCGGCGATCGAGTTACACGAGTACACGAGAGAAACAAGCAGCGCTGACATCCCGACATTGCTTCGACCGATGCTGTTCGAGAAGACAAAGACCGAACTGCCGCCGAGAGTGAAACATCCGAGTGCGAGCATTGCGATGAGCGCAGAGCGGGTTGGTCGATGTCGCTCGCTTCGAACTCGCTCCACCGATGTGAGCCGGCTCGTATGCACAAACAGCAGTGGGACTAGGTGCAGAACTCCAAGTGCGATAAACAACGTGTCGGGTCCGAATCGGTCAAGGAACATTCCAACTGCGGGCGATCCGATGGTTCCAACAATTGGCCCGATGACGGCGATGTCGCCAGTTCTTGCATCGTCACCGAAGACCTCCGCCCACGCGAGCCATGCGATCGTGCCAAGCGCAATGCCATTGATGAATCTGAGCCCGATCATTGGCTCGAATGTGACGAGCCCCGAACCGATGTTGGCGACAACTCCGAGCAGCACCGCTGCAACCATCAGTTTGCGACGAGGTCGAAATACTCTGCCTGACCCCCATGAGCCTATGACGAAGCCGAGAAGCTGGGCACTCGATACAAGTCCTACGCGATTGACATTGACGTTGTCTTGCTCGGACAGGCCGGTGATGAGAAATGGTGTCGCAATGAATACAAGGGTGCTCACCGCCGATGCAGCAAAGACCACCGGAGGAACACGCGGTCGAAGGGTCGCAATTGCTCGTAGCGGCGCTTGAAACATCGTTTACGCAGCGGCCGCGAGTTCGGCTTTGGTGGCTGCGATGAGATCTCGTACCTGCTCCCGCAATGTTGCGACGTCGTCAAGTGTCATACCTGTTGTTGGAATGGGGTCAAGGATCTGGACCGTTGCGTTGCAACGCCCGAAACGCCAGTCGTGCTTGATGAGGGCGTCTCGGGTGCCGTGAACCACGAGGGGAAGAATTGGCGCTTGAGCCTCAATCGCAATTTTGAAGGCACCATCTTTAAATTCTCCAAGTTCACCGCTCGCACTTCGTGTTCCTTCGGGGAACAGCATCACCGAAGATCGAGTTGAGAGGCGCTCTGCGGCCTCGGTGTAGACGCGGGCACCCGCGCCCTTTGCCCCACGGACGAGTTTGATGTCACGAGACATCATGAGAAGAAAGCCCACGAATGGAATATTGAAGAACGTGCTCTTTGCAACCCATTTCATTTCAATACGGATCTGAGAGATTGCGAGCATGTCGACGAAGCTCTCGTGGTT
>JAPOIQ010000274.1 GCA_029978815.1 bacterium | reverse complement strand
ACTCTCTGAGAACGAACTCGCAAGCATTACCCACGCCTTTTTCTCGGCCGATTGTTGGCCTGATCGAACCGCATCTTTTCTACGGTCGTGTCTCTCCGCCCCAAACCTGCGTTGGTTACAGAGCGCCTCGGCGGGCGGCGATCACCCCGTCTTTGCGAAGTTTCAGAACCGTGGCGTCGAGGTGTTGTTCACCCCTGGTGGCTCAGCGCCGTCGATTGCACAGACCGTCATGATGATGCTGCTCGCACTTGTTCGCGGCCTTCCAGAGTTGCTCGATGCTCAGAGTCGCCGTGCCTGGGAGGTTCGGTCGACAGTTGATGTTGGCGATTTACGTGTCGGCATCGTTGGGATGGGTTCAATTGGCGCTGAGGTCGCCAAACTCGTGGCGGTCACTGGTGCCGAAGTGATTGGGGTTCGGCGGACTCCTCGTGGCGATGAGCCATGCGAGACCTGGCCAGATGCTCGCCGAGATGAAGTGTTGGCATCTTCGGACGTCATCGTGCTCTGTATGCCACTTACCGATGAGACGCACCATTCGATTGGTGATCGAGAATTCTCGATGATGAAACCAGGTGCCATCATCATCAATGTTGGGCGTGGAAATTGTGTCGATGAGGAAGCGATGATTTCGCATCTTCAGTCGGGGCATCTTGGTGGAGCGGGTCTGGACGTGTTTGCAGTGGAACCGCTTCCTGAGGACAGTCCGTTGTGGTCGATGCCGAGGGTGCTTGTCTCTCCACACTCGTCAGGAACGACTGATCGATCGATTCGTCGTACAGAAGACGCGTTTGTCGAGAACCTTCACAAGACAAGACAGGCTTGAGCGACCTCACTGGCGTTGTCGCCGTAGATTCCCTCATCCGACCTCTTCTCCACCTCGTCATCGTGGAGGAATATGTACACCATCTGTTGGTCACCAAAAGGTGGCAGCGGAACCACCGTGGTTGCGTCAACAATCGCCCTGTGGCACGAGGGGCCTCACACACTCATCGATCTCGCAGGCGACCTTCCAGCTGTTCTCGGTCTTAACGATGGCGGTCAAGGAATCTTCGATGTTCTTGCGAACGCGACACCCCTTTCCGCACTCCACGAAGTCTCCATCGCAATCGATGAGCGCCACTCGTTAATTCGGCGTGGGGGTGAACAGGCCGTTCCGCCTGAGCGATGGCACGAACTTGCACTTCACCTTTCAAGCACTGGCTCGTACACGATCGATGCTGGCACGCTCACGTCCGCAAACGATGTGCCAATGCCTCTCCTGCAACAGGCAGATCAACGCCTCATGGTGTTACGGCCGTGCTACCTCGCCCTACGTCGTGCTCGTTTGATCTCCCATTTCAATCCAGACGGGATCATTCTTGTCGACGAGCCCGGTCGTTCACTCTCGGCGCACGACGTTGCCAACTGTCTCGACACACCGGTCATTGCCCAGATTCCTTGCGATCCGCGAGTTGCCCGGGCAGTCGACGCGGGCCTCCTCGCGATCCGTCCACCTCGATCTCTTGACCCTCTCTCTCGATTATGAGCGTCCGAAACTTGCTGCTTCAACACATTGATTCCCCATTCGCAAGGTCTCTCAACGATCCCACCATCGATGAGGTCATCGTTCACAAAGGTCGCGAGCTGTGGACAGATTGCGACGGACGACTCTCACGGTGCGGAGTTGTAGAGCTTCCCGAATTGCAACTCTTTCTGGAACAAGCCCTTTCTGATGCAGGCCGTCACCTCGATCGTCTCACCCCAATGGTTGACGCCCGGCTCGCCGATGGTTCACGGCTTTGCGCAGTCATTCCTCCGATAGCCACGGAAGGAATCGAACTCTCGATTCGTCGTCACAGCCAACAACACCTCGGTTTAGACGCGTTCGCCAACACCGCCGCCTTGAGCGTCATTCACCAATTACTCGACGAACGGCACAACATCGTGGTGAGTGGTCCGACTAGCTCAGGAAAAACGACATTTCTCTCCGCGCTTCTTGCACGGAGTTTGCAACAAGGGGATCGCATTATCACCATCGAGGACACCTGCGAACTGCGGCCTACCACCGATAACAGTTCCGGTCATCTTGTTCATCTTGAGTCTCGCCAGCGTTCCACCGACGGTTCAGCCGAGGTCACGCTCCACGACCTCCTTGTCACTGCTCTTCGCCTTCGACCTGACCGCATCGTGGTTGGAGAAGTTCGTGGTGCTGAAGTCGTGACACTCGTGCATGCGATGAACACGGGTCATGACGGATCAATGTCCACATGCCATGCGAATAGCCCCGCAGATGCAATTCATCGGTTGAGTCACCTCATCTTGCAACACTCACCAAATTGGCCAGTTCGCTCAATCCTCGATCACTTACATCGATCAATCGACGCAATAGTTCAGGTTCAGAGAATGTCGAATGGTGAACGCATCGTCACCGAGATCTTTCAGCCAACGCTTGACCGACTCATACCTGTCGTCTCTTCTGGAAGCCTTTGCGGCGCAGTCAAGTCACGAAACGATCGCCTTGGGTAACTCGGTCCTCTACATGGTGGCTTCGTGTGCGGGGGCACTCGGATTGAGATCGACAATCAACCCCAGACCAGCCTCACGGGTCATGCGACCAAGAAGCACCAACACAGTTCGTCAACAGTCCAAACTCTCGCTTTCGGAATGGTGCACACAGACCGCGAGAGATGTTCGGTCAGGTTCGTCAGTTCACGACATTGTCAATAACGGTTTCCCCATAGCTCTAAAGGGTCGGGGCACATT
>JAPOIQ010000174.1 GCA_029978815.1 bacterium | reverse complement strand
CTCCAGGTTCTGCCAACGCTCCTGGACGTCCTGCCCCGGGTGGTCGTCCAAGTGGCCCGCGCCCCGGGGGCCGGCCTGGTGGATTTGGTGGGCCTCGCCCGGGTGGTGGCCCCGGCGGTCCTGGTGGTCCTGGTGGCGGTCCGGGTGGTCCTGGTGGCGGTCCCGGTGGTCGTCCAGGCCCTGGTGGTCGTCCAAGTGGGCAGCGCCGCCCGCCTCGGCGGTCGAAGCGTCGTCGCCGTCGCGACCAAGACGAGTTGCAGCCGCAGCATCTCCAGCTCACCGATCGTTCCGCTCCGGTTCCTGACGGCACGATCGTTATTGAGCGTGGAGTGTCGGCTCAAGAGTTCGCACCGAAGTTGAACCGTACGGCTGCTGACGTTGTGAAGTTCCTGTTGAACAACGGCGAAATGCTGACTGCAACGCAGGCGCTCTCGGACGACCATATGGAACTGTTTGCTCTCGACGTCGGAGCAGAGCTCTTGCTTGTCGATCCAGGTCAGCAGCAAGAGATCGAACTTCAGGCGCTATTCGATGACAGTGACGACGATGACGAAGAGGCTCAGCGGATTCGCCCACCGGTGATCACCGTTATGGGTCACGTCGACCACGGTAAGACGACGGTCCTTGACCGAATCCGATCGGCCAACGTTGTCGATGGCGAAGCGGGAGGAATCACCCAGCACATCGGCGCATATCAGGTTGATCGCAATGGTCAGATGTTGACCTTTATCGACACCCCTGGTCACGCCGCGTTCACGAGTATGCGTGCTCGCGGCGCGCAGGCAACCGACATTGTCGTACTCGTTGTTGCAGCCGATGACGGCGTCATGCCGCAGACAATTGAGGCAATCAGTCACGCCCGAGCCGCTGACGTCCCGATCATCGTGGCGGTCAACAAGATTGACAAAGACAACGCAGATCCTCAGCGTGTTCTGACTCAACTTGCGGAACATGAACTCGTTCCCGAGGCATGGGGAGGAGACACGATCGTTGTCGAAATGTCGGCGTTGCAAGATCTCGGAATCGATGACCTTCTCGATCAGTTACTGGTTGTTGCCGAGCTCGAAGAGTTGACCGCTAACCCAACGGGTCGGGCGAAAGGAATCGTGCTCGAAGCCAACCTCGATAAGGGTCGCGGTCCAGTCGCTACTGTGCTCGTCGACAAGGGTGAGCTGAAGGTTGGCGACCCAATCGTTGCCGGTGCCTCGTGGGGTCGTGTGCGTGCGATGATCAACGATCGCGGCGAGCAGATCAAGGTTGCAGGACCTTCGTCGCCGGTCGAAGTGCTCGGTCTTTCATCGGTGCCCGCTGCCGGCGATGAGTTCCGTGCCGCTCCAGATGAACGCATCGCCCGTATGGTCGGCGAGTCCCGCTCTCATCACCGCAAGATTCGTGACCAACGCTCTGACGCTCGTGTAAAAACAGGCACAAAACTTGAAGACATCTTCAAGCAGATTCAGACAGGCGAGTCAGCAATTCTGAACATCGTGTTGAAAGCGGATGTGCAAGGCTCGCTCGAAGCGGTTACTGAGAGTTTGCGGAAGTTGGGCCGCGATGAGGTTGACCTCGTGTTCGTGCATCGTGCCGTTGGCGCAATTTCAGAGAACGACATCACCCTCGCCGCGACGACCAACGCAACGATTCTGGGCTTCAACGTCCGTCCTGACCGTAAGAGTCGCGAATTGGCTGACCAGCAAAATGTTGAGATTCGCACCTACGAGATCATCTACAAACTGCTCGAGGATATTGAGCAGGCGATGGTTGGCATGCTCGAGCCCGAGTATGAAGAGGTGGTCACCGGTGACGCAGAAGTTCGTGAGATCTTCCGTGTGCCGAAGCTTGGAGCTATTGCGGGTTGCTACGTGCAGAACGGCACGATTACGAGGGGCTCGAAGGTGCGCTTCCTCCGGGAAGGAACAATCATCTGGAAGGGCGAAATCACATCGCTCCGACGCTTTAAGGATGATGTCCGCGAGGTGCGTGAAGGCTTCGAATGCGGTATCGGCTTGAGTGATTTCCAAGACCTGAAGCCAGGTGACGTCATCGAAACCTTCGATGAGCAAGAAATTGCGCGAACGCTGAGTTGACCTCATGGGTTCTCGTGGTGGACGTCGACCGAGTCGCGCATCGAGTGGGGCGCATCGTTACCCTCGTTCGGCGCGGGTCGGTGAGACCCTCAGGGAAATCATCGCTGAAGAATTGGTTCGGATAGGTGACGAACGACTCGAGTTCGTGACAGTTACCCGGATCGATGTCGACGATGAACTCAATAGGGCACATGTCTATTACGACTCGCTATCGGGGCCTGAAGCCGATGAAGAAATCATCGAAGCACTCGGCGAGCACCGAGTGAGAATCCAATCCTCGATCGGGCGTCAGATTCGGGCGAAGAAGACTCCTATTCTGCACTTTGCTCCCGACGACGTGATTCGGGCGGCTGAACGTATCGACGAGATACTTCGTGCCGATCCGCGATCTGAAGAGCTGAGCTCAGGGGAGTAAATGGCTCGGCGTCGGCCACCCACCGTCCACGGCGTGTGCATTGTCGACAAGCCTGCAGGAATAACAAGTCACGACGTTGTCGGACAGTTGCGTAAGCGGTTTTCTGAACGTCAGATCGGACATGCAGGGACACTCGACCCAGATGCAACAGGTGTCCTCGTTGTTGCTGTTGGCATGGCAACGAGGCTGTTGCAGTTCGCAACAGCGTCGACGAAAACGTACGTTGGCGAGGTCGTGCTTGGTATTGAGACCTCGACCTTGGATGCAGCGGGGGAGGTCGTGGCCACCTACGACATGTCGGGGGTCACGCTTGTTGACGTGCAGGGAGCCGTTGAACAACATCTCCTTGGCGAAATTGACCAGATTCCGCCGATGGTTTCGGCCCTTAAAGTCGATGGTAAACGTCTTCACGAACTTGCTCGTCAAGGTGTCGAAATCGAACGTAAGCCACGACGAGTGACGATTGGTCGATGCGATGTGCGAGCGACATCTGAGCCTCATGTGTTTGCAATTGAGGTTGAGTGTTCGGCTGGCACCTATATCAGGTCGATTGCCGATGATATCGGCCATCTTCTGGGTGGGGGAGCGCACCTGCGCGCTTTGCGCCGCGTCGCCTCTGGGACATTCAACGTGGACCGAGCAGCACCCCCCGAAATCTGTGAACTCTTGCCGGTGGAGACGATTGCCGAAGGCCTCAACCGTGTTGATGTTTCGAACGACATTGCGCAAAAGGTTTCTGTCGGCGGGCTGCTTCCGGTATGGGAGGGTGACGGCCCATGGGCGATCTATGCAGATGACGTCCTCATTGCGGTGTACGAAGCATTCCGGAATGGAGATGCAAAGCCAACCGTGGTGTTGCCCACCGCTTCTCAGCGATAGGTTTCGGCATCGTGCTCGTCGTTCACTCATTGACATCTACCGTGTTCCCCGGTGAACGTTCGGTGGTCACGATTGGGGCCTACGACGGGTTGCATCGCGGTCATATCGCAGTGATTTCATCGGTGGTAGAGCGCGCCCAGCAGCTGGGGGAACGCAGTGCGGTCGTGACCTTCGATCGGCATCCAGCTTCGGTGGTTCGTCCTGAATCGGCTCCGCTTCTCATTACCTCCCTTGAGCAGCGAATCGAACTGCTTGAACAAACCGGTGTCGACGCCGTTGTCGTTCTCGAATTCAACGAAGCCGCCTCGACTGAAGAAGCAGAGGACTTCATCCGTCGTGTCTTCGTCGAGGGCCTCTCCGCCAAGGAGATCATCGTCGGCGAAGATTTCCATTTCGGTCGAGGTCGGCGGGGCGACGTTCGATTGCTCTCCGCAGTTGGTGAAGAACACGATTTTGTGGTGACACCTCTTGAGCTTCGGCGATCGGATTCTGAAGAAATCTTTAGTTCTACAGCGATCCGGGCTGCGTTGCAGCGCGGAGACATTACGACGGCCAACACGATGCTCGGCAGAAACGTCGTGATTTCTGGGCAGGTCGTTCACGGCGATGAACGCGGCCGAACAATCGGCTTTCCCACGGCGAATGTCGACATTCCGGAAGGCTTCATTGTCCCAGCAGATGGCGTCTATGCGGCAAGGTGCATGACCGAAGCAGGACATCAATTCGCGTGCGCCGTGAATATCGGTAAGCGCCCAACGTTTTACGGGTCAGCAGACCGGTCGCTCGTCGAATGCCACCTTCTCGACTTCTCGGGCGATCTTTATGGACAAAGCCTCGCGGTCGAGTTCGTCGAACGATTACGAGATGAACAGCGATTCGAACGCCTTGATGCCTT
>JAPOIQ010000180.1 GCA_029978815.1 bacterium | reverse complement strand
TTGCTGATTTGTCGTCGGTAGCAGTGGTACCTCTGGGAATCTCCAAGTTCAATTCTGAATCCGCGATGCGAGCACACACGATTGAGGAAGCTCACGCGGTGCTCGCAACGGTTCTTGAATGGCAAAAACTATTTAATTCACTGGTCGGTCATCCGATGGTCTTTGCAGCCGACGAATATTTCCTGCTTGCGGGTCAACCGTTTCCGCCAATCGACGAGTACGGATCCTGCGAGATGCATGAGGACGGCATCGGAATGGCAGCGACCTTTCGGCAGGAATTCTTTGGCTTGTCACCAAGCGAGACAAGCCCGCAGCGGGGTTTTTTTGCCGCCGTCGACGTTGGCCAACTGACAAATCCGGCTGCGTACACCGGCCTACGATCAACACCTGTGTCCTTGTCAGTTACCAAGCGCTCAGCTTCATCTAAGGTCACGATTCTGACCGGTGCGCTCGGCGCTGAGGTCATTCGACCACTCATTGAAGAGTCACAACCCAAACTTGATGTTGAAGTACTTGCCGTTCAGAACGACTTTTTCGGTGGAAATACTGGAGTAACGGGTCTACTCACAGGAACCGACCTTATGGCAGCGCTCGACGGAGCCGATCCGGATCGCCGATACCTCCTTCCTGATGTTTGTCTTTCAGACTCGGGGCAATTTCTCGATGGCCTTTCGGTGAGTGACCTTCCGGTCCGTGTGGAGGTCATTCCGACTCATGGTCACGCCCTCAGAACAGCGTTAGGACTGAAGTAATGAACGAAGAGCAGAGTCTCCCTACCGTTGTCATTGTTGGCCGACCAAATGTTGGCAAGTCAACCCTGTTCAATCGAATTGCAGGAGAACAGGTCGCCATCACCGAAGACCGTCCGGGCATAACCCGAGATCGCAAAGAACTTGAAGCCGAATGGCTTGGCGTGCCGTTCACCATCGTTGATACCGGAGGCTGGATGCCTGGCGGGGATGAGCTCGATGAAAAAGTCAGTCGGCAGGTTGAATCAGCCGTAAGCACCGCAGACCTCGTGCTGCTCGTGGTCGATGCAAGTGTCGGAACAGTCACCCAAGACGATGAAATCGCGGCATGGCTTCGTCGAAGCGGAGTCGACGTCATCGTGGTTGCGAACAAAGCCGACAATGACATTCGCGAGCGAGAGATGTGGGAGTTCCTCGCCCTTGGCCTCAACGAGCCCGTTCCTGTCAGCGCCCTGCACGGCCGTCGAGCAGGGGACCTGCTCGACGTCGTGCTCGAGAAACTCGGCGACCGAGCGAAATACCGAGAGGAAGAGGTTGCTCCGTGGCTGGATGAGGAGCCGTTAGATATCGCTCCAGACACGCCTCGTGTTGCCATTGTCGGTCGGCCAAATGTTGGCAAATCAACGTTGTTTAATCGACTTGTCGGCGAAGACCGTTCAGTGGTCCATGACATGTCGGGCACAACACGCGACGCAATCGACACACTGGTTGAAACAGAAGATGGACCAATCGTGTTTGTCGATACTGCAGGAATGCGAAGGCGGGCCAAAGTTGATGACAGCGCCGAGTATTACTCAATGGTTCGTGCCCTACGTGCCATCGACGAAGCCGATATTGCGCTGCTCGTCATCGATGGCACCGAAGGAGTGACGGCCCAAGACCAGCGACTGGCTGAGCGTGTCGATGCCGCCGGATGCCCAATCGTGATCCTGTTGAACAAATGGGAACTCATCGAAGACGCAGATGAACGAGCCAAACGTCGGGTTGAAGTTGGGCGTCGTCTCGCGTTTCTTGGTGATTCGCCAGTGCTGCCCATCTCAGCCCTCACAGGCAAAGGGGTTCATAAGTTGCGGCCGCTCCTTACCGATGCCGTCGAGCAATATCACCGGCGAGTTCCAACAAAGGATGTAAACCGGGTCATCGCTGCGGCTCAACAGGCCCAGCCAGCTGGCGGGGGAGCGAAGGTTCTCTACGCGGTTCAAGGTGCGACCGATCCTCCCACCTTCACGTTGTTCGTTAACCGCGAACTTCCGCACCACCATGTTCGGTACCTCGAGCGAAAGATCCGCGAAGAGTTCGGTTTCGGGTCGACACCAATCAAATTACGAATTAGGAAAAAGCAGGGCTGAGATGCCGTGGTGTGAGGATTGTGCAAGATACTTTGCTCCCACGGCGATGACGCCTGATGGAAACTGCCCGAGCTGCGGCCGAGTTCTAGAGGAGGTGACGGCATCGTCTGACGACGAGAAGACCCCGTGGCACTTCAAATTGCTCGTCGTCGCTCTTCTTGCGTATCTCGGTTGGCGAATCGTCGATCTGTTCGTCTGAACCGCGTTACCAACCGTTAGCATCCGTGGCACAGTTACGGGCTGTGGCGCAGCTTGGTTAGCGCGCTTGTCTGGGGGACAAGAGGTCGCGAGTTCGAATCTCGCCAGCCCGACCATTTTGATCATGATCGCGTGATTGGTTTTTCATCAGCCGTGCTGGAAAAGCCCCATCGGCAACCCCGTATTCCGCAGGTGAGCTGTTTCGTTGAGCGTCACGATCGATCTCACCCCCGAGCGGGACGCAGCGATTCTTGTGATCGAGGTGTAGTTCGGATAAAAAAATCCGGGGCCATCGACATCGAGGCCAAGGACGTCACCGGCATAACTGTTAATGACGCCGCCATGACAGACCGCAGCGACTCGCTCTCCACCATGGTCTGCAATAATTCGCGCGATTGACGTCATCACTCGCTCGCGAAACTCTTCACGATCGTCAAATCCATCACCCTCACCGAGTAGAAACTCCGTTAAGCGCGGATCTCCCGAAGCCTTTAACTCTTCAACCGGAATGTATTCAGAGGAATGCTGATCGAATTCAGCCAGCCCTGCATCCAGTGTCATTTCGCAACCGTTCATCCGACACAGTGGTTCAGCGGTTTGCACTGCTCGAAGGAGTGGGCTCGCGTAGACAGCATCAATGTGCTCGGACACAAGGTACTCACCAAGCAATTCCGCCTGGCGTACGCCGTCACTTGAGAGCGGCGGGTCCGCGGCGCCTTCCGTCACCTCGCGACGGATTGGTAATGCGTGGCGAATCAGCAGAAGCTCCATTTCGGCACTCTATTCGCCCGAGGCTGCATCGTCCCTCCCGTCAATCCGTGGCGCAGGACTGTGGAGTACCGTTCGGGTATGCAAGTAACACCCTTGACCGGCAAATTTGGTGCCGATGTGACCGGCATTGACATCTCTTGTCGTCTGAGCGAGGGGGAGCTCGGCGATTTACGGACCGCATTTAGCGAATATTCCGTTCTCGCTATCCGAGATCAAGACCTCAACATTGACACGTTTGAGGCGTTCGCTCTCCAGTTGGGCTCGTTCGGTGAGAGCCCCTACATCAGGCCGGTTGAGGGGCATCCACATGTACTGCGACTGCTTCGCGAAGCTGACGAGGCCGGCCCGCTTTTCGGAAGCGGCTGGCATAGCGATTGGAGCTTTCAAGCGCAGCCTCCAAGCGCCACGCTGTTGTACGGGGTTGACATACCGCCGGCAGGGGGCGACACGGCCTTCATTCAGCAAGAGAAGGCTTATGACGCCCTTTCCGATGGCATGAAAGACCTTCTGTCAAACCTGAGCGGCATTCACTCGGCTCGACGCTCTTATGGCCCGAAAGGAACATTCGGACAGCAGGATGACCGTCGTTCGATGGAAATCATCGGCGATGAAAGTGCACTAGAAACGCAGGTACACCCTCTGGTGCGGACCCACCCAGACACCGGACGCAAATCGCTCTTCATCAATGAGGTGTACACCGTTGGTATCGCCGGTCTCCATGACTCGGAGGCAAAACCGATTCTCGACTTCTTGTTTTCGCACTGCCGGAGAATTGACTTCACATGCCGGGTTCGTTGGCAAAAAGGCACGCTCACCATGTGGGATAACCGATGCGTTCAGCATTACGCCATTGATGACTATTACGGATTCCGTCGCGAAATGATGCGCATCACGTTGGCCGGCGAGACACCCAGGTAATTCCAAAGAAAAGGACACCGTGCATGAAGACCACCACCATCATTCACACAGGACTCCAATTTGGCGAGGGTCCCCGTTGGCACGACGGAAAATTGTGGTTTAGCGACTTCTTCCGTCACGGAGTGTTTACGTTGGATGCCGACGGCCACGAAGAACGAGTGCTCACCGTCGAGGCTCGACCATCCGGGCTCGGATGGCTCCCAAAT
>JAPOIQ010000332.1 GCA_029978815.1 bacterium | reverse complement strand
CTGAAGTTGAAACTGCGACAAGAACCGGGTCAACAAAACGGCTGCGAACCCACGTGTTCTCACAGGCATACGGCTCGCCACCGGCTTCGACGATGTGCCCTCCGAGCGTCTCTGAAGCCGCCACATGATCAGCGATGAAGCGATCGATGTAACTCTGCTGAGCAGCGGTGAAATAGCCTCCAGCGACCAACGCCGACAGCAACTCGACGACGGAATGTTCGAGCGACTGCATCGTGCGCAGATAGACAACGTCGTTCACTGTGCCTTCTGGCAACGCTGTTTCGCTCTCAACGAGGCCCACTCGGCCAGGAGCAGTATCACCACCAAAATCAGCTGCGCACGCTGAGAGGAAGGCGCCAAGACCAAGAGTGAGCCCGCCACGGCGTAGAAGTGTCCGACGGTCGAAGCCAGGGTTGTGAGCAGGAGTAGGGGTCGTCATGATGGTGCCTCTCACGCTTCGATCGGCTGAGCCGAGTTGGTCAGGGTTAGTCCGAGGTCGTTGCCTTTGCCGAGCACATCTGCGAGCACAACGCAATGGCGAGACTCAGCGGCTGCGATCGATGCAACTACTTCAGCCGCACCTGCATCGATGAACTTGCCGATGAGATCAACATGTGTTGCAGCCGCAGCAGATTCAAGGTCGTAGGCGGTTTTGACTCGGTCGGCTCCACGCATGGCATCCCGGTAAGAATCGAAAAGCCCATCGTTTCGCTGATTCGCGCTGAGTCCTGCGAGACCAGCAATCGCTTGAGCAAAGGACTCGTGACTATCTGCCATCGTGGCCCAGGCTGCGGAGTCCTCGTCAATCTCGAGTGCTTCGTCATAGAGATCGTGGAGAGCGAGCTCCAAACCTTGAGCGAACTTCAAAAGATCGAGTTCAGCAGAAGAAAGACCGGCTGCGGATGCGGATCGTCCGCCAACCATGGTGAGCGCAAGAGCAGCGGTACCACCGGCAAGCAGTTTGCGACGCAGATCGATATCAGTGAATTGTGGGGAGTCGTCCCGGGTGCTCGTCACGGGGCTGCCTTTCTGGATGTTCTTATCTCGGACGAAACGTTCTACGAAAGTTCCTCACCGAGTCTATCTCTGAGGGCTGCTGAAGGCTTTATTTGATGTGGGGTCCTCCGGAAAGTCCACGATGTGGCCACCGTGGGTCGTCAGAGTTAACACGCCTTCTCCGCGGCAGTTACAGCATTAGGACCGAAAATTACCACTCAAACCGACTTCGTCGGTCATCGAAAGTTGCGAGTGCTACCGTTTGGTGATGAAGTTTGTTCGCAACATCCCGTGGTTACTCGCACCCCTACTGTTTTCAGGGTGTTACGAAATTGCGATGGAGTTCGACGTCAACGAAGACGGTTCGGGCTCGTATGAGATGGCTCTTGAGGTTGATCTTGAAGCGGTGGCAGGGTTTGTTGGCGATGAGGATGCTGATCCGACAGCAATCTGCGAAGAGATGCTCACTGACGCCGGCGGCGATGAACTTGCTGGCGACGGCGCCGAAATCCGTACCGAAAATGACGGATCAACCTGTCGACAGATTGTCATCGGTTCCTGGCCAGCAGGTGCTGCAGATTTGCTTGAAGGAAGCGGTGAAGACCTTTCACTCACACAGGTGGGAGAGGGCTGGCGGTTCGAGTACAACATCTCGACGTTGACCGCAGACGTTGACGAAGATGAAGAAATGGATCCCGAGATGCTCGCGCTCATGGGAGTGGAGATCGGGTATTCGTTGTCGGTGACTCTTCCGGGTTCGATCACAGAACACAATGGCGACGCAAGTGGAAGCACCGTCTCGTGGGAATTCAACCTTCTCGATCCACCGGAAGAGGAAGTGCTCTTTGCGCAATCAGGTGCAGGGGGATCAGGCGGTTCAACCGGAATCATCGTGATCGTTGTTGTGGTCGCGTTGGTCGCTGGTGGTGTTGTGCTCCTGATGCGGCGCAGAGCGTCCTCGCCGTCTAGCGAGCCTGAGCACCCCGCTGAATAACCAGCGATCTGCGATTTTTGGTGTCGTATCGCCTCATCGCAGTCAATTCACTTGGTCGACATCGCTCAGGCACCAGTTGGCCGGTGAACGCGCTTAGAAGTCGAGACTCGACAGTTCTGGGATCCAGCCCAACGACCGAGTGGTTGCCTTCTTCCATGTAGCCCGCGCTGTTGAACGGTCAAACGAGTCGGTTGGGATTGCAACCTGTGAGGGGTTCCACATGCT
>JAPOIQ010000227.1 GCA_029978815.1 bacterium | reverse complement strand
TGTGCCCTCGAAGACTTACTCGATTCTCGCTGTCGGCAGGCCGGTGATAGCTGCAATCGACAACGACTCGGCGATTTCGCGGTTGCTTGCTGACGCGAACGCCGGGGTCAGCGTTCCCCCCGATGATGTCAACGCTCTCGTGGGGGCAGTTGATCGTCTCGTCGAGAACGAAGCAGAACGCAGGAAACTCGGGGAGAACGGCCGGAGATGGGTTGTCGAACATGCCTCTCCAGCATCGGCTGCTGCCGCATATGAACGGGTCCTCTCAGGGCTTCACACCGGGTAACTCCGCTCAACTGGCGATAACCTCACTCGCCGTGGCAGCCACCTCTTCAACCAAAAAAGCAGCGAAGCTCGCGGGCCGAACCTCCGGTCGCTCGGTGCAGTTCCAGGGTGGCAGTGTGTTCCCGATTGCATTGCTTCTCGTCATCGTGCTCGGAGTTGCTTCAATCGTGTACGCCCGACAGACGATTCCTGGTGCGGGTGACGGCGCCCCGGTTACCCCGATCAGCGAATATTACGACGTGGCCTATGGCGTGAATATCTGTGGTGATTGGGTGACAATTAGCGACGGTGACGCTGAACCCAACGCCGACGGCCGCATTGACTACCCGGCCTACCGAGAGACCGGCGTGTACCAATACGGTGAGGGAGTCGCAACAGTTCACCCCTACGCCGCAGAACTCGCCGACGTCTCCCTTGACCTCACTGCCTTGCTCGAAGTACACGGCATCACAATTGCTGATGATGCACTTACCTTCCCAGCCGATCAATTAAATGGCGAGGTCTTCACCGAGGGTGAGACAACCTGTGACATTGACGGCGTTGAGACCGACGCTGACCTGTCGGTTGTGGTCTGGGATTCACCTGACGACAATTCTTCCGGCAACCGCTACATCTCGAAGATGGGTGAAATTCCTCTCGACGCAGACGGTCTAGTCATCGCAGTCGCATTCGTGCCCCGAGGTGACGCGGTTGCAAAGCCATCCTCGACTGGTGTGCTCCGGAGCCTCAACGCCGCATCGGCGGACACAATAGAGACAACAGTTTCTGACTCGACTGACGAGTAACCCATGTTCGCAGTGGTCCTTGTTGGGGGCTTTGGAACGAGACTTCGCCCACTGACCAACACTGTGCCAAAACCGATGTTGCCGATCGGGAACGTGCCGATGGTGGTTCGACTCGCCGCACGTCTCGCGGCTGGTGGAGTAACCGACATCGTGCTTGCGCTCGGGTTTCAGCCCGACGCCTTTCGAGCTGCCTTCCCTGGCGACTCCTTGACCCACGGCGACACGACCGTCCATCTTCATTACGCAGTTAAACCTGAACCACGTGACACCGCGGGAGCAATCAAATTTGCTGCGGATGCAGTCGGTATTGACGGAACGTTTGTTGTTGCGAATGGCGACATCGTCACTGGTTTGGCAATCGACGACCTCATCCGGGCTCATCGTGAGGGCGGGCGTGAAGCAACGATCCACCTAACTCCTGTTGATGACCCATCATCATTTGGTGTTGTCGAACTCGACGATGCTCAACTCGTGCAGAGATTTGTCGAAAAACCTGCCCCGGGTGAGACCTCGTCGAACCTCATCAATGCAGGCACGTACGTGATGGAGGCATCCGTTCTCGATCGCATTGCGGCTGATGTGCCTGTCTCGGTTGAGCGAGTGACATTCCCTGACCTTGTCGCTGCAGGCGATCTCGTCGGGTATCCAACTAATGATTCGTGGATTGACACCGGCCGACCTGAGTTCTATCTCGAAGCAAATTTGGCCTACGCCGAATCGGAACGGGCAATCGTCGAATCAGAACTCGCTGCGACATCGCGAATTTCTCAGGTGATCGCTGATCGAGCAACCATTGGAGAGAACGCAGTCGTTTCGCGTTCGGTGCTGCTGCCGGGAGCGGTCATTGAGAAGAATGCTCGAGTTGAGAATTCCCTTGTCTGGGGTCGAGTGTCATCGGGCGCATCAATTATCGATGCGGTCATCGGACAAGATGGTGTGGTGCCGCCCGGCGACTACCGGGGACTCCGTCTCCCTGATCCAACGCGGTAAGCCTTAGACCGAAAGCCCAGCAGCAGTCAGCGTGAGGCGAGCGAGGTGCTCGTCGATCGCAGGGTCTCCCATCATGGTGTTCGTCACTGTTGCAGAAATCCCTTGCTCCTCAACGTCCCTGGCGAGCACCGCATCTTTTTCGTCGATCACGAGGTGGCCACAAATTGCTCGATAGATCTGACCGATACCGACTGAATCGGGCCGATACCCGAAATCGGTCATCATGTCTGCAGCAGGACCCTTCACCGCTGCACCACCAACTAGTGGAGAAATGCCAACGACGGAGTCTCGACGTTGCGAAAGGAGCTCGTCAACATGTGGAAGCGCGCGGATGGGACCGATAGAGACGAACGGGTTCGACGGGGCAATGACGACGGCATCAGCAGAACTGATCGCCTGAACGACTTCAGGCGTGGGATGTGCTGACGTTGCGCCAAGGTGGAGTTCTCGGACTGCGATGCCATGACGATGTCTCACAAAATATTCCTGAAAAGAGATCCACCCTGTTCCATCTCCGCCCGGGTCGTCCTTTGGGTCAACGCTGACCAAGGTGGGAGCTGGATCATCACTCATCGGGAGTAGCCGGTAGTCGAGCCCCCACGCCGACGCGATTTCCTGTGAGATATCGGTCAAACGAGCCCCTTCTTTTAATCGAGCCGTGCGATAAAAGTGCGTGGCGAGGTCTTGGTCACCCAGCCCGAACCACGTTCCCCCAGCCTGCGACCCCTCCGGGCGAATTTGTTCGTATCGACGCAGCGCCTCAAGGGCGCGCCATGACTCGTCGACGAGGCCCCACCCTCGTTCAGGGTCGATCGCAGCAGCCAAGGTGTAGGTAATAGTGTCAAGGTCGGGACTGATATGCAGTCCGTGCAGCACGGTGTCATCGCCGGTGTTGACAATCCCGGTGATATCTGCAGCAGGTAGAACCCGAGATAGCGCTTTGAGAAAGCGAGCGGCCCCGACGCCACCGCAGAGAACCGTGACTTGGGGTGAATTGGTCATGATGATTCGAGTACCTCCCGATAGAGAGCAACCATCTCGTCTGCGCACCGCTGCCACGAGAAACGCGTCACATTGGCATGACCGCGATCAACGAGTTGTTGGCGCTCGTCGCTCTGGCCAAGGATCGAAGTGAGCGCCGCCGCAAAACCCTCGACATCATCGACATTGACGAGAAGGAGACCGTCACCTCCAACTTCCCCAATCGAGCCCACATCACTTGCGACGAGCGGGAGCCCGGCACTTTGAGCTTCGAGAATCGGGAAACCGAAGCCTTCATCGAGTGATGGGTAGGCCATTGCGGAGGCGTGTGAGAGCAGCCACGCTTTCGTTTC
>JAPOIQ010000138.1 GCA_029978815.1 bacterium | reverse complement strand
GGGCTAGTGCCAACCCCCCGATGGCACTAGCCCCGTCGGCGCTTCCGGTTATCACCGGTGCGGCTCAACACAGACCATGTTAGACAGAAAATGGCGGTGTGAAAAGTGCCACACTGGGGAAATATTTCACAAGCGCGCAGAGCTCAGTTTGCTCCGAGCTCTTCGCTCCTTGTTTTCGCCGCAAGTACGGCATCTCGAACAAGAGTTGAGAAGCCGCTCTCACTCAATACAGCAAGACCAGCGGCGGTTGTTCCGCCGGGAGATGTGACAGCTTCGCGAAGCCCACGAGGATTACCTTCAGCAGCAAGCAGAGAGGCAGAACCTAAAAGAAGTTGTGTCACCATTGCCTCGAGCATGTCGTTGGGTAACCCGGCTGCTTCTCCCGCTGCGATCAGCGCCTCAGCAAATGCAAACACATAGGCCGGGCCTGAACCGGTTAGACCGGTCACCGAATCGAAATGCTCTTCGCCAACACGTATGACCATTCCGACGGCGCTCAGCAATTCCTCTGCCCAGTCAAGAACGCCTGAGTCGCTCTCTTCATCGGTGCAGATTGCAGTTACGCCTTTGCCCACCATTGCCGGGGTGTTCGGCATCGACCGAACAATGTCAACTCCTTCACCAACCGCTTCCCGCAATGTCACGGTTGTGATCCCCGCCGCGATCGACAACACACGCTTCGCCCCGGCCGCACGTGCAGCGGCTGCCACTTCGGCAACGGCTGGAGGTTTCACCGCGAGCACCGCAGCCTCACAAGACGGAAGAGATTCAGTCACGAACACAGTTGGAAACTCAGCACTCATGACCTGTCGGCGGTCAGATGAAAGCTCAACGACCGCCACACGGTCGGCGGTAACTGTTCCTTCTCGGAGTAGCCCGCCGAGCAGAGCGGCGCCCATATTTCCTCCACCGATGACGACAAGGTCGAAGTTCTGCGGGTTCTCAGCCATATGGAGACGCTACCGAGAGCGCAGAGACAGGTGGTTGCTGAAGCACCTCCGCCCGTGAGGCGCCTCGGGTGATCGGGAATCCGACCTCCCCTATCTGACCAACCCGAGGCACCTCGAAATGAGAGAGGTCACCCTGAATTGACAGCAGGAATTTCGAGAGCGTCGTGAACTAGCTCGCGAAGCGTCGGGCAAACCCGAGTCGAATGAGAGCCGGGAAGGCGTGCTCAACCGTCTGGTACAACGTTCCGACAACACGATCTAATTCGTCCGCTGTTATCGCACTGTCAGGTATCGCCCCACGCAAATAGATGGCGTCCTCATGACCAACAGAAAAGTGGACTCCAACCAGACGGTCGTTCCTGCGAAGAAGCTGATCAGCCAGTTCCGCAGCGTTCTCCTCAGGAGCCGGCATGACGTAGGTCTCATAACGGAGCGTCCGCTGGCCGAGCGTCAGCCAAATCGTGACAATCTCTTTCGACTCTCCAGCGAGCCGAACATACCAACGTGGTTCACCAAACGACGTTTCGTCGCTCGTACCACGATCGATTGCAAGGACGTGGTCTCCGCTTTCAGCGAAACCTGACAGCCACCCGTCGATGAGTTGCACGAGATCAGCAACATCGCTGGGCGACTGCAGTTCGCTCATCGACATTCCAAGAGAGCAGTCGAGCAGAGCTCGTCATACACCGTGTTGAGGCGAGTTGCAGCCGCCGTCCATGAGTAGTCGAGCGAAGCGACTGCGCCAGCCATCGACATCGAGGTAGCCATCGCCGGGTCGTTCAGCACAGCATCAAGGGCGCCAGCGAAGGCTGCAGGTGTGCGTGACTTCACGAGAACACCCGTGACCCCATCATCAACCAGCGACGTCAGACCACCGACAGCACTGGCGACGACCGGGGTTCCGCACGCCGCAGCCTCAAGCGCTACGAGGCCAAAACTCTCACTCCGACTAGGTACAACCATGACATCCGCAGCCCGGTAATAGGTCGACAGAAGGTGGTGAGGTTGTGGTGCAACAAACCTCACCCGATCTGCAAGACCCAATTCCTCCGCCAAGAGGCGCATCTCTTCTTCTTGTGCACGACCGGCAATGCCACTTGCTCCTCCGACAACCAGCAACCGAGCCTGACGATTCTCCATCAGTGCAAGAGCTCGAATTGCAACGTCAGGGCCCTTCAATGCCTGGATACGGCCGGCAAACAACACAAGTGGGGTCTCCGCTTGTTCACCGATAGCCCGACGTGCACCGCCACGATCACCCGGACCAAAAATTGCGTGCTCTACACCTGGCGACACAATGACCACTCTTCCGGCGGGAACGCCGTAATGATCTATCAATTCTGAGCGCTCAGCCTCACAGGAGACGCACACTGCGTCCGCACAACCAAGTTGAGCGGCTTCCGCAGCTTCACGGTATCCGGGCTCAATATCGCCACCGGCTCCCTTAATACGAGCGAGTGTGTGAAACGTCACGACAAACGGAACTTCGAGACGATGCTTCAGCGCATGCCCTACTTCTCCGCTTAACCAGTAATGGGCGTGAACAGCATCAACCCCGCCTCGAGTCTCGATGTCAGCAACCATCGCTTCAATGAACTCATCAACAATGTCGGTGAGAGCCTCTTTCGGTAAGTGATACGGACCCGCATGGACGTAGACGACTCGGTGTCCGGGTTCAACGAGCACTTCACGTGGAAGATCTGCAGAGTCCGCTCGCGTGTACACGATGCATTCGGTGCCCTGTTGAGCAAGAGCTGACGCCATTTCGCGCACGTACACATTCATGCCGCCACTGTCGCCAACCCCAGGTTGAGCGAGGGGGGACGTGTGGAGAGAGATAATCGCAACACGGCGATGTGACTCAGGCCTCACCGATAGCGAAACCTATCTACTGCATTCGATATTCCCGAAGTCGCCGGAGACACGTCATTTACGAATCAGTGCCAAGGAATTGATCTACCTGCACCTCACCAGAACGAAATCGTCGAACAAGTTCTGCCCCAAGTGCATCGATTCGCTCAAAACGCTCACGTCGATCGGCCGAGATTTCTCGTTCGAAATGAGAAAGTACTTCAGTGAGAGACGCAAGCTCTTCAGAGGTGAGGGCTTCGCCGGACGACAGGCGCGAGAAGCCGTGCTCGGCGCACAGTTGGTCAAGTTGAATTGCTCGCGCGTCGTTCGCAAGATGGTCGTCGTCGACACGCGGGGCGCGCGTTGCAGAAGCGGGAGCGGTGAGATGTTGGGAGAGAACACGCTGCAACTCACCTGAAAGATCAGCCTGTGAGGCATCAGCCCGATTGAGCTCCGCCGCCACAAGATCAAGTCGAGCCTGAGCGATACGGCGAACATATGACACCGCATCATCTTCAAGTTGCATGCGATTGCGCTCGGCACGCAACTCCTCGAGTGAGAGTGACTGCGGATCGATGTCGTTTGTCATCACATTCCTCCCGATACCGGCGGAAGAACCGCTATCTCATCTGTTGTGGTCACCGGCGTCGAATCGTCTGCATCATCACCATTCACCCAGATTCGACATGTCGCCAAGACATCAACAAACGTTCGTCCATATCGATCGCCAGCAATCGCAAGCACCTCACCGACGTTCGCGCCATCAATTTCATCTCGGCCGGTGCCGGCGGCTTCACGAGCTGATGCAAACATCCGGAGCACTGCCACAGACTGCATAGTAGATGACAAGTTCAGCGCCGCTGAGGAAGTCCTCTCTCCAACCGAGAAGCCACCGGTACGCTCAAACGTCGTGCCCACTCCAGTTCCAAGCCTTCTCGTCATACGACATGGCCAGAGTTTGTGGAACGCGCTCGCTCGGTGGCAGGGAATGGCCGATATCGACTTAAGCGATCTTGGACGGGAACAGGCACGAATTGCTGCTGCTCAACTCGCTAATGGGCCGCATGAATTTCATCGCATGTATGCGTCGGAGTTGTCGCGGGCGAGAGAGACCGCGTCGATCATTGCAGAGCATCTCGAACTCGATCCTCCTCAAATCGATGCACGCTGGAATGAGGCGGATGCGGGTCCGTGGCAAGGACTCACCCCACAAGAGATCAAAGAGCAGTGGCCGGGATACCTAGAGCGAAATCGCCGACCAGACGGATTTGAGTCGTATGACAATGTCGTTGAGCGGTCACTCTCCGCGGCCGCTGAACTGCTCAAGTCAGTGAGCCCTGACCAACCGTTGATCGTCGTCACTCATTCGGGAGTCATACGAAGTTTGAGGAGCCATCTCACTGGAGCGAGTGAACGCACCCCGAATCTTGGCGGCATGTGGCTTCACCTTGTCAATGATCGCGTTCGTGCCGGACACACATTTGACCCGCTCAGCGAACCAGAACTCGGAGAATTCTCAGAGGGACCTGGACCCGTCGAATAAGTGCTTACGGGCAACTCGATGTGCCTTCGTTAGACATGGCCTCCTCATAGATGGGGGCGGTAGCCTTCGCTCTCGTGGGAACCGCAAAACGCGAACGCAAAAAAGCAAACAAGGCCGCACGAAACGTACGCGAAGCTCGTCAACAGCGAGTTGACGACGTTCGTCGCAAAGCAACGAAATGGGGAATCACCATCGTTGTCGGACTTGGACTCGTTGTTGGGATCGCTGCACTGGGTGGTGCATTCTCAAGCGAAGAATCCTCATCTGAGGCATCAGTTGAAGCAGGTGATGCCTCCGCAGAGAACACGTCAGCATCGGAAACGGAGACGTCTGAGCCAAGCGTTGAGTGCCCACCTGCCGACGGTTCAGCGAACCAACAGCAAAGCTTCGATAACTTTGATCGTTTCTTTTTCAATCAACGGACGCAG
>JAPOIQ010000338.1 GCA_029978815.1 bacterium | reverse complement strand
CCAGCAATTAGGGACGTTTGTCCGAGCGATGCTGACAGCAACATAACGTTCGGGGCGCATAGGAATGACCAACGACATCGCCGAAGCGCTGGCAGCGTTCAGAAAATTTAACTACGAAAACATTTACCTTCGACCGACATCACAACATCAGGCACGCAGCGTGATCACCATGTTGCAGGCACTTGTCGAACATTTCGCTGCAAATACTCATCTCATTCCGGTGGAGGAGCTTCTCAACTCGGAGACAAAAAATGACAACGACGAGGCCGTGTTTGCTGCAGTGAGTTGGGTCAGCGGGATGACAGACAGGTACGCATGCCGCCAGGCGGTTGACTTACTCGGATGGCGAACTGAACAGTTGCCGGTTGGAATTGGCGTCTGAGAAAACTCAGGCGACAGGGTTCACGTCAACGACCTTGCGGCCCTTGCGCTGCCCGAACTTCACTGACCCGTCAACCAGCGAGAACAACGTGTCATCCCCACCGATGCCGACGTTCTTGCCAGGGTGCACGCGAGTGCCACGCTGACGAATGATGATTGTGCCAGCTGTGATCTTGGTGCCATCGAATACCTTCACACCGAGACGCTGAGCATTTGAGTCACGTCCGTTGCGGGTTGAACCGCCACCTTTGGTCTTTGACATGTCCTAACCTCCGCTCAATCTCACGCTGTAATCGACGTGATCTCAACCACGCTGTAGTTCTGGCGATGCCCGTAGCGACGACGCTGATTCGTGCGGCGCTTGTAGGTAAAACCGTTCACCTTCGGGCCCTTCGTGGTGCCGAGGATACGCCCCTTGACCGCAGCCTTCTCGAGAGAAGACCCAGCGAGAACACGATCACCGTCAACGACGAGAACCGGAACGAATGACACCTCAGAGCCTTCATCGCCGTCGATGAGTTCGATGGTGACCTGCTGGCCCTCGGCGACTTTTTCTTGCTTACCGCCTGTGGCGATTACTGCGTACATAGCCTCGCTGATGCTAACGGGCGCAAACATCAGTACCAACTGCAAATTTCATGAGATACGCGGAGATTTTCTTCAGTCGAGCAGTGAGTGGTCAACGACCACGCCACGACCAGAGCAATTTGGGCACTCTTCCGAGAACTCAGTCAACAAGCCTTCGCCAATTCGCTTTCGCGTCATCTCTACAAGGCCCAACTCAGAGATATCGAAAACCTGAGTTCTGGTCTTATCTCGGGCAAGGGCATCACGGAAAGTTTCGATCACTTTTGATCTATTCGCCTTGATTTCCATGTCGATGAAGTCAATAACAATAATTCCACCGATATCTCGAAGGCGCAGTTGCTTCGCAATCTCTTCGGCTGCTTCAAGATTGTTGTTGAAGACGGTCTCTTCAAGATTCGAGGTTCCAACGTTCTTCCCGGTATTCACGTCAATCACTGACAGTGCTTCGGTGTGCTCAATAATCAGAGAACCACCCGATGGGAGCCACACCTTTCGGTCAAGCGCCTTGTGCACCTGTTCGTGTACGTGATGACGTTCAAAGAGGGCGAGTCCCTCGGCTTCAGCGTCGTAGTACTCGACTCTGTCGGCCAATTCGGGGTTGAACGCCGCAACATAGTCTCGTACTTCTTCAAACAAGCGACGATCGTCGATCACTACCCCGCGGTAATCGGCGTTGAACTCCTCCCGGATCACACGAACTGCAAGCTCGGGCTCGCGGTGAAGCAGCGTCGGCTTCTTGGCCCCCTTGGCGAGTTCTTCGATCCTGTTCCACTGTTCGAGCAACAACCGCATGTCAGCGGTGAGCTCTGCTTCAGTTGCGTGCTCAGCGGCAGTACGAACGATGAGACCGTGGCCCTCGGGCTTCACCTTGTCAAGAATGTTTCGCAGTCGCCGACGAACATCATCGGGGAGGCGTTTCGAAATTCCGTAGGTCGTTGAATTCGGAATGAGGACAACGAATCGACCGGGCAGCGATACTTCCTGAGTAAGCCGGGCTCCCTTCGCTCCGATCGGATTCTTCGTTACCTGACAGAGAATTGTCTGGCGGTTCTTCAGAATTTGTTCGATACGAGGATCAGCTTCACCGCTCTCGACATCTTCGGAGTCGTATTGCACATCGCCTCGATACAGCACTGCGTTCTTTGGCGTCGCAATATCAACGAACGCGGCTTCCATACCCGGGAGCACATTCTGGACTCGTCCGAGATAGATATTTCCATGGATTTG
>JAPOIQ010000164.1 GCA_029978815.1 bacterium | reverse complement strand
TCTCACAAACGGAAAAAAGTGACCGTGGGATCTTGGTGCTACACCCTCACAACATGAACAACAGCACGAAGCATGCGCTGGGGGACAGCGGTGTGCGCCCATACCCTCCGATTCCACTGGTTTCGGTTCAGTTGGTCACGGCATCGCCGATTGCCCGCATAGCAGCAGCATGTTCTGAAGTTGAAAGCGCGTCTCGTGGCGGGGGTGTGCCGAACTGGGCAACCGTGAAGCCTCGCGCAGTGTCAATCCACAGGTAATTGCTGAAGGCGCCCCGGGCGATGAACTCTTGGTCATGGCCTGACGGAAGCCAGAACTGCAGGCTGTAGTCGCCGCTGACTCCTGGTTGAGCAACCGCGTCTATCCAATCCGCCGGGACCATCTGCTCGCCACCGATCACGAACTCGTCGAGATACAACTGGCCGAGGTGGGCGAAATCTTGGAGCGTGAGTGACAAACAGCAGTGGCCCAGAGCGTGTCCGTCAGATCCGCTCGTGTTCTGTCCCCAGGTTGCGTCGCTTGCGAAGCCGGCCGGCTGCCAGA
This sequence comes from bacterium, assembly GCA_029978815.1. Lineage (GTDB taxonomy): Bacteria > Actinomycetota > Acidimicrobiia > Acidimicrobiales > Ilumatobacteraceae > Casp-actino5. Next base: position 3,897 of record JAPOIQ010000164.1, on the reverse strand, counting down.
GTTTCGTCTCAAGGATTTCGGCGAACGGCATGTCGTATACCGCCCGCAGGACGATGCTAAGAACGTGGGTGTCCGTGAGGGCGTAGTTGAAATCGGTGCCAGCGGGTGCTCGACGAGTGAGCGCTTTCGTCCAGTCGTCGATTGATTGCTCTTGGTTGACGACATCCCAGTAGAGGTCGGTGCGTCCTGGGTCGCCGGAATGAAAGAAGTCAATACCTGATGCCATCATCAGCAGATTTCGTATCGACGTTTCACCGTACGCCGTGTTTTGGAACTCGGGCACATATTCGCTCACCGGGTCGTCGAGACTGGCGATCTTGCCTTCCCTTACAGCGATGGCTATGAGCGTCGCAGTGAAACTCTTCGATGCCGACCAGATGTGGAAGCGATCAGCGCTGTTGATGCCGAGACCGTAATGCTCGAGTACGACGGTGCCGTCGTGAATGGCGAGAAGACCCGCGGCTCCTGCTCGGTCGATGTAATCGGCGATTGAACGTCTAGCGCCCTCGTACGTGTAGAAGATGTTGTTGGGATCGATAAGTGTTCGCCGGTATGTCCTTGGCGTGGGGGAGGCCTCTGCTGTACTTACCGGTGTCACGAGCTGCCAGTTGCTGAACAGCGCGGCCCGACCTTCTGGTTGCATCGAGCCCATCGTGAACCAACGCCAAGGCTGAGCTGCGCCGATCTCCGGCAGCTGGTTGACGGTAGGGGGTTCACTGATCACGATCTCGCTATCGGCGGCGCCGGCGACGCGATCGTCGAGTCCGCTCTGCCGATGGTTTGAGGTCTCCCATTCGTCGTAGGCAGCGCGGCTTGGAAACTGCGAGAGCCGGAATTCGTTCCAGTTTCGACCATCGCTGACAACTGCTGCCTCAATGGAGAAATCGGCGACTGGGACTGCGAGCCCGAATCTGATCGAGTCAGCGATCACGTCCTTTTCGTATTGAACCTCAGCAGCCGGATCGTTGAGCTGCAAAAGTTCTCCGAGGTGGACCGTGTCGGGGGTGTTTTCGAGCGGTAGGACATCGCTTGTTGACGACATGGTCAGCTCGGCTACTAGTTCAATCGCAGTTTCGAGCCCTGCGTCTTTGTGTGTTGCGGCCTCTTTGTAGTCAGGGCTGGAGAGCATCTGTGCGTAGCTCGAACGGGTTGGATAACGGGCAATCTCGATCCGGTGCCAGTCGGAGACATAGCGGGAGATCTCGCTGTCGGTTGAAGTTGCGCTGATTGATGCGCTGTACACGAGTGTGCCGCCGACGTTCTCGAGATGGCCGTAGGTCCTATAGAGGTCGTACGCATCTGTGCCTGTCAGATCTGTTGATCGGCCATCGGCGTAGGCGGCTTGGTCGTTGAAGCGCAAGAAACTAATGACGAAGGAGGGCTCACTGGAAGTGAAGCGGAGCATTTCTGTGAGAACTGTGGCATCCAGCTCACCAAATGTGATTGGCGCGAAATCAGTGTCTCTTCCGCTTACTTCGTCGGCAGAGCTTGGAAACCTGTCTTCCTCGTTGTCGTCGCTTTGATGACCGACCCCGTGCGCCTCAGTTTCTGCCAGGGTCGAATTGGGAATCGAGGTGCCAGACATCGGGTTGCTCATCGAGTCACTAACGCTGGTGCCAACGTCTTGTGTCGGCCCGCAGCTGGGGGTGACAGCGATGATTAATAGAGCAGTTAGCGCATGAGTCCGTTGTAGCGCCATGGTGTCAATGTAACGACTTGAGGGTCTTGTGGGCGCCAAGGTGGACGAAGGTTCGCTTTTTTGGGAAATCGAGCGTGATAAGGCGATGACGGGCAGTCGCTAGTACTTCACTCTCACGATTTGAACAGCATCACATATGGCGAGTGGCTGGGGAGAGAGGTGTCCACTCGGACACCTCACCACCATTTGATTCCCAGTTCTGCCTATGTGGGTAACTGCCGTTTGTCGGAGTTGTTCGCAACATACGAGGCGGAGGCAACCCTTGCGAAGTGTTCAGTTATGAGACGCTCACCAGCTTCAGAGGCAGTTTGACGTTTGGCATGTCCAGTTTGATGAACGGGTAGTACGTGTAGTCCTCAACTGCTTCGAGGTAGGCACCCGCAGTGCAGGTGCCGTCCGAGTGCGTGTACCTCGCCCCGACAGATTGAACGCCACCCGTTGCCAAGGGACTGATATGCCAAGTCGTGTCCTCAGGCTCGGTATCCACCTGAACCATAACTTGTGTCCGCAGATCCGAGCCAAAAAGCCAGCCGTAGGCCTTCGCGCCGTTTGCAGAGAGGTCTGTCATAAAGTCCTGAAGGGTTTGGCCTGGATCTAAGTGATACCAGTTCGCCGAAAACTTCCAGTACTCGACTCCGGTGCAATCGGCGTTCTCAAAGTAGGTGTAATAATCATATCCGATACTGGCCCACCCTGATCCCCAAGCTGGGTAGTACTTTCCGTCCTCAACGACGGCAACAGTACCGAAACTCGGTCGCAGATCGTTCTCCAATACGCCGACCCATTTGTTTCCATCCCTGGACACTTGGGCCAGTGTGACGTCCTTGCCGTTGTCGTCCTGGACTTTCCATTTTGCGTCAATCCCTTGCAAACGATCTGTGATCTCGACGTTTGACTCAACTGCCGTCAACCGATCCTCAAGTCCAGAAGAGCCAGTGCTGGTTTGCGTGTAGTAGCCGTTCGCGTCAACGAGTAGGTGTGCTGTTCCGTACACATACAGACAGATGTAGCCACCTGCAGACACCGGGACAGTGACCGCGTTCGCAAGAGTTTGCCCGTTACCAAAGTTCATGTTCGACACGTCAGGTTTCGTAGTCGAGACAGATGCGCATGGGTAGACAGAAACGAAGCCGCCGAAATCGTTGGCTTGTGTGTCAACAGCGGTGACGTTCAGGGACACTCCGGTGACACCGGTTGCAGGGATGCTGGCCGTGCCGGTGACTTTCAACCTGTACGGGTCTGATGACCCGGCGGTGTCAAGTGAACCAATACGGTCACCTGATCGGGTATCGAGAATGCGGGCCGGAGCGATTGGAACTAACGATGAGGTGTCGCTTGCGGCGTTGACACTGATCAACCCACCTGCGCCGAGTGTGACCGCTATTGCGGCTCCAATTGCTGCCCAGCGAGAACGAACTAAAGAAGTCATGGACCCGACCTTAAACGACCGTGTAGTGATTGAACGACTTGGTGCAGTCTGACTGTGGCAGTGAGACCCCGCTGCTCGACCTCCACGACATGAACAACATCGTGTATCTCGGTCGGCCGGGTGGGCGGTATTCACTCGAACCCGTCGACACGAAAGAAGAAGGTCAATCAAGCCCTTCTAGAAAGGTGATCATCGCAGAATTGACCTCTGATGGGTGCTCTTGTTGAAGCCAGTGACCGGCACCTTCGACAATTTCGCAGTGGCGTAGGTCTCCGAGAGCCTGCTGCATTCCGCTGATTGCTTCGGGGGTGTTCCCCGCGATCAAATCTGTTGAACCACCCATGTAGAACGACGGCTGGTCGATGGTGGCCCCAAGAAAAGGAGCGGTAATGGCGGGCAGCCTGTTGATGTTGCGATACCAATTCAGACCGCCTCGGAAACCTGTCCGGGTGATCTCCTCTACGTAAAAGTTGAGATCTTCTTCAGTGAGCCACGAAGGTAGCTCTTCTGGTGACACAAATTGGTCTGTCAGAGTTTCGCCAACTGGGAAGTGACCATCGAACGGTTCGCTGATGTCGCCGTTTCGTAGCGCATCACCACTGATGGAATACAAGAAACCCCGCAATGACTTATGGATGTCTGCCTCGAGGTCTGCTTCAGCTTTTCCTGGCTTTTGAAAGAACAAGCGGTAGTAGTCGCGATCGGGGCCCGCTGTTTGAGCCATCAATGCGTTGACGTCGATGCCTTCCGGTAACGCCCCAATCGGTCC
>JAPOIQ010000008.1 GCA_029978815.1 bacterium | reverse complement strand
TCGCCTGTCATGGAAGCAGGGCTTCAAAAAAGTGTTCAGCAAAAAGTCGGCATGGGAGACCGGTAAACAAACATTTCGTCTCGTGACGGTGGCTGCTGTTGCAATTCCGATCGTGGTGTCATCATCGAAGGGCCTCACCGTTCCTGGGCTCAGCCTCACTGAGGGATTCGAATTCATTGTTCGCCGCGTGACGTTGTTGCTCCAAGTCATCGCGCTTACCGGTGTGGTGCTGTCGGTGATCGACTTTTTCTTCCAGAAGCGTTCAACTCGTAACGACCTGAAGATGACGAAACAAGAAGTTCGTCAAGAGTCGAAGAACAACGATGGTGACCCATTGATCAAAGGTCGAAGGCGTCAACTGCAAGCAGAGCTATCTCGAAACCGAACGCTTGCAACAGTTGCCGATTCAACGGTCGTGATCGTCAACCCGGTTCACTTCGCTGTTGCATTAAAATACGAAGCGGGCGAAGGCGTTCCTGTTGTCACCGCACGAGCTGCGGAAGGTAAAGCCGTTGAAATTCGTGACGAGGCGCTCGCTGCGGGTGTCCCCGTCATCGAATGCGTTCCGCTTGCGCGTCATCTGCACAAGAAAACCCGGCGGGGATACCCCATCCCTGCCGAAAGTTATGCCGCTGTTGCCGTTGCGTTGGCGTTCGTCAGCAAACTCGGCAACAAAAAAGGCCTGCCTGTCATTCATCGCCTCGACGCAGACACCGTCGGCATGTCCAATGACGAGAGTGACATTTATACAGGGGACTCACCGGCATTACAGCCGACTAGTTAAGGACGTGAGGTCAATGCGTTTGGAGTGCTGCCATGAGTGCTACTGAGAAGCGTTCGCGTTCAGCGGTCATTTTCCCTGCGGCCGTCATAGGCGTCGTCGCGATGATGGTCGTTCCACTGCCATCACTTGTCCTTGACCTGTTGCTGTCGGTGAACATCGCCGCAGGAGTGCTGATTCTTCTCGCATCAATGAACGCGTCGCGAGTACTTGATCTCGCGTCGTTTCCCTCAATTCTTCTTCTCGCAACGCTGTTCCGTTTAGGGCTCAACGTTTCAACAACGCGACAAATTTTAGGAACCGGTTCCGCCGGCTCAGTGATCACATCATTCGGGCAATCTGTGGTCGGAGGATCACTCGTTGTAGGTCTCGTCATTTTCTTCATTCTCGTCATCATCCAATTCGTGGTCATCACCAACGGATCATCACGTGTTTCTGAAGTTGCAGCTCGTTTCACACTTGACGCAATGCCTGGCAAGCAGATGGCGATCGACGCCGATCTCAACGCCGGTCTCATTAGTGACGGTGAAGCACGTCGTCGCCGCAATGAAATTGCCCAGGAAGCCGACTTTTTCGGTGCGATGGACGGCGCGTCAAAGTTCGTGAAGGGCGACGCAATTGCGGGCCTTATCATCACCACTGTCAACTTGATCGGTGGTTTAGCAATCGGTATGACCTCAATGGGGTTATCGGCTGGCGAAGCGATGAAACGGTTCGCTCTTCTCACCATCGGTGACGGGCTCGTTTCTCAAATTCCGGCACTTCTCATCTCCATTGCGGCAGGCATCATCGTCACCCGGTCGTCTGCCTCAGAACATGACCTTGGTTCTGCAGTTGCGAGCGAGTTCGCAAAGCAGCAACGGGCATTCCAGATCGCTGGCGTTGCCCTCGCTGCTCTTGGCGCTCTTCCCGGTCTGCCGTTGCTTCCGTTTGCATTTATCGGCGGCCTTCTCGTTCTCGTTTCCGTTCGACTCCAAGTGGAACGCCCCACCGAGCCACTCGAAGAAGAACCAGAGGTTGACACGGAAGAACCTGATGACCCTCAGCAGCTCATCAGAAACGCGCGAGTTGAACCCCTCACACTCGAAATTGCAAACGACATGATTGACCTCGTCGACGAAGCTCAGGGCGGCGACCTTCTCGACCGAATCAAAGGACTGCGCCGCAAAGTCGCAACCGAAACAGGCTTTGTCATGCCAACAATCAGAACACGCGATAACGCCGGGCTTGACTTCGGCTCATATCGAATCCTCGCTCATGGCGTCACCATCGCTGAGGGTGTTGCTCCTGCTGGACGGGTGCTCGTCATCGATGACGAACTTGGACGTTGGCCCGGAGAAGAAATTCTTGAACCCGTCTTTGGTCTCGCCGCCAAATGGGTACCGGAAAGTTTTAAACCAACCATCGAAGCTGCGGGCGCAACAGTGGTTGATCGCTCAGCGGTCATCACGACCCACCTCGGCGAAGTGCTCGTCAGCCACTCAGCTGATCTTTTCGACCGCCAGCAAATGAACGACCTCATCGATATCGTCAAAGAGAGCCAGCCGTCAATAATTGATGACATTGCAGCCGCTGATGTCCCGATGCCGACCATCCAGTGGATCTTCCGTGACCTACTGCAATCACAGGTTCCAATTAAAGACTCGACTCGCATCCTCGAAGTGATTTCGGCTTCATACCCCCGGTGCCAAGACCCAGAAGCAATTGTCGAAGAGGTTCGGCTTGCTCTCGGAGCAGCCATCACCGAAGCAAACATGGTGAGCAAAGAACTTCATGTCATTTCTATGGACGGGCTGTTGGAGCAAGAACTTCTCGCAGCGCTCAACACCACTAATGGCAGCGAACTTCTCGACGCAACGACACTTCAAACCGTGATGAATGAAATTGTTGAAGTGTCACAACGAGCCCAAAACAACGGGAACCACCCGGTGTTGTTGTGCTCCCCTCAACTGCGCCGGCCTCTTGCTGCGCTGTTAGACCGCATCGCCTCTGCACCGCAGGTTTTGTCATTTAAAGAGGTTGGTAGCCACGTGAAGATGGCAACGGTCGGGACGATTTCGCTTCCACATCGCCAGTTGGAGGCAGAACGATGAACGCCCACGAAGTTGCAGTAGCGGCAATCGATTCACGCAGAACAACGGTTTCTGAACGCCGCAAAGGGGTGACGTATCTTGCGGCACTTGTCGTACTGCTCGTTCATCTTCACCCCTTTGCAAACGGCACCTATACAAATGAACAGCTCGCCATTCGAATCGCTGTTGGCCTGCTGATTGCAAGTGTCCTCACACGGCTTGCGGAATGGTTTTATCTCGACGCACATCGCAGAAACATCGAACGACGTATCAATGCCGCGATTGCACAAATGAAACGCGAAAACAGCGAACAGTTCACTGACCAGGAGGTTCCATCATCATGACCAGCACATCAACTCGTATTGTCCTCGTTGACGATCACCCAATTGTTCGAAGTGGAATCGCAACCTTGTTTTCCCTCAACGACGATCTTGAAGTGGTCGGCGAGGCAGGATCGGTCGCCGAAGGAAAAGAAGTCATTGCAGTACACGACCCGGATATTGCAATTCTTGATCTTCGGCTTCCCGACGGCCCGGGACTCGATGTTGCCCGCTGGATCGCTGAGCACAATCGGCCTACACGGTGCATCGTCCTAACGTCGGTTCCAACTGACCGAGCGCTGGTCGCTGCGTATGAGACCGGAGCGGTCAATGCGTTTCTCACTAAAGAAGCTGACATCAAGCCGTTACTCACTGCCATCCGCGAAGTGAGTGCTGGCCGATCCCTACTCGATGCGTTTGCCGTTCGTGAGGCGTCTGCTCGACTACACGAATATGGTCTCAACCATCTCGACATGCTGTCGCCACGTGAACGCGAAGTAGCAGACCTTGTCGCATCTGGTTTTTCCGACGCTCAAATTGCCGAAAAATGCCATATCTCGCTGTCAACGGTCCGAAATGGACTGTCGTCGGCGTATTCGAAACTCAACATCGACACTCGAACACAACTGGTGCGGTTGTTATGGATGGCCCAAATTGATGCTGATGTGGTGTAAGCGACGGTAAATCAACAACAAGTGTCACGTCCACTAGCTCAAAGTTACACCGAAACTGATACCCATGCTGAAGGACCGACCTGCCACCGTGTGTGAAACACCCGCACATTTCTCCGGTCTTCTCTCTAACGGAGATTTCCATCTCCAACGAAGCGATCGATACCAAACTCGCCTCTGTGCAACCCGGCCACCTGGGGTTGCTGAATTTCACACGCTTGGCTGCGTCGGATATTGCCGCAATGCTGGACCTAGCAGCCTCCAGACTCGAAATAAAAAAGGCGCGCCCACTCGAAAACCCAAGCCCAAATCCCGTAGGATTGATTCCGCTACAGTCCAGTTGTCGTCAGAAGTGCGGCATTGTGACGATCAAGGCGTGAACAAACGGAGTGTCAACGTGAGCCAATCGCAGTCGGGTACATCTATGGTCGGGAAAACGATCCTTCTTGTTGACGATCATGAAACTGTCCGCATGGGAGTAGGTGCAGCGCTTCGACATCATTGGGAGTCTGACACCGAGAGTGGCCCTGAGATCATTGAGGCTGATTCAGTCCGCTCCGCCCTTCAGAAACTCGGTGAGACGGTCGTTGATGTGGCCATTATCGACCTCCGTCTGGGCGATGGCTCAGGACTCCAGATCGCCCAAGCGGTGAGCGACAATCGGCTCGAAACCCGTTGTGTCGTGTTGACGTCATTGAAATCTCCACGCGCTCTAATTAAATGCTTCGAAACTGGCGCAGTTGCCGCATTCATTGAAAAGGCTGATGGGATTAAGAATCTCATCGAGGCTGTCGAGGTGGCCGCAAATGGTTACTCGATGCTCGATGCCCGAGACGTTGCGGCAGCTCGTCAACAACTCATCGAACAAGGAGGACTCGACAGGTCCCTCCTCACCGAAAAGGAAAATCGGTTCGCTGATCTCGTAGCTGACGGATTTTCAGATCAAGAAATTGCTGACCAAATGTTCGTTGCTGCAACAACAGTCCGCAATGTGCTGTCCAGGATCTACAAAAAACTTGATATCGAAGGCCGCAATCGACTCTCAGCGATGGTGTGGCAAGATCGCCCTGACGGGTCCGCACTCGACTAGCGGGGAATCCCAAATGTTGAAGAAATCACGCTCCTCTGGAGCTCTCACTGCCATCACCTCAACCGTCGCTCTTGCCCTTGTTTCGTGTGGAGGTGGCGCTGATCTTGGGTTAAGTGAAGAGATCTCTCCAACCGATACCGGTGTCTGGAATAGCACCATCGATTACGGCTTTGCCTTTCCCAATTTCACAGCAAGTACCTATCCCGATGAGATATTCAATGCTGAGGACCTCACGATGCTGTTCGGTGATGGACCAGATGTCTGCACCTCTGGAACAGGCGCCGGCTGTGAATTGACCGCTGAGGCAGCGCAATTCGCCCAGATGGTAAACACAGCTCGCTCGTGGGGCCATTGTGAAGGCTTCTCGATTCTTGCCGCAGGCCGCTTTAACGAGGGCCTTCAGCCTATATCTTCTGAACTGCCTGACTCCCCTGACGTCTTGCACGCCCTGATGCGTGGAGTCGCCTCACAGTTCCTTCCAGAGGTGCAAGCCGAAGCCGACGGCTGGGCTCAGGCATCCTTGCTTGACAAAGTTCTCTACATCCAGCAATCCCTCGAGGACGGAGTTCTCGATATCGCCACCGGGATCTACACCGAGGACTCAGGGCACGCGGTCCTCCCCTACAAAGTGACGTGGGATGGCGACGATTACGCCCAAATTTGGGTGTACGACTCGAATCAGCCAGGCCTTACGGTTTCCATCCAGGTTGACCTGGCCGAAAGCACATGGAGATTCCCGTATGCCGGAGGGCAAACGTGGTCAGGTGGCTCTTCGATGCTTGATCTCGTGTCAATTGATGATCGATCTGGGAAATGCCCATTCTGTGCCGATGCCGTAGAGGTCTCCCGTGCTGCCTTCTATGTTCGCTCCGAAGCCCCAGATGTTGGCTTCTCCGTCGACGGAGAACAGATACCAAGTGGCACCGTTTCCGATGACGTTGCGTTTCGACCAATGAAGGGTCAGCAAAATGATGACAGCCCGCTGACCATCGGCGGTTATGTCGGCAGCAAACTCCGCCCCCTAAATGATGACGTTGCGGCCAGTACCAGCACTGCTGCCGCCGGCCGCGCTGGAATGTTTTACTCGCGAGCGACGGCCACCATTGCTGAAGGATCGACTGCCGAACTGTCTCTTCCCGGGTCAGCTGTCGCCTTTATCGTCACTGACGACGGCCTACACAAGTTTGAGACTGCAGGTGGTGCCGAGTTGTCAGTCGACGAAAATGCAATCGCTGCCGACGGCGGAACACTCACCGTCGTCTCCGGAAACACTTTCGTTCAAGTAGACGGAGTTGCAAGTCGAGTCACCCTTGACTTCGACATCGAAGTGACCCATCCGTCTGGTTTCGTAAACACCTCATCGCTGCCCGAAGACACCGACGCTCTACGGATTGAAGTTGACCCGCAACAACCTGATCTTTTGCTGTTCACCTATGTCGACAGCGACGGGTCGAGTTACTCGACCACGTATGACTCAGATGGCACTCGTTCGCCCGAGCAGCCAGCTGATGGTCTTCCAACTACCGAACTCACAGCTGATCTCGAGACGTTAGATCTCGGCGGCGAGGAAATTCCAGGAGTGGAACCGCAACAGTTGTTTGCCACGCCTGCAAATGAGTCCGCAACGTCAACGAGCACCTCCACCACCACAACTGCGCCGGCAGTAAGCCCAACATCGTCGACGACGACAACCGCTCCGACTACAAGCACATCGTCTACGACAACTTCTTCGCCAGCGACAACGACGACTGCTCCAGAGACAACGACTACCTCTGTTGTCCCGAGCACAACGACCACTGTCCCGACAGGAACAACGACCACCTCGTCGACCACGACAACAACTACGACAGTTCCGACGACGACCACGACGACAACAGTGCCGCCATCAACAACAACAACCACGACGACCACGACTACGACCACGACCACGACGACAGTGCCGATTCTTGCTGAAACAGCGTCGTTGACCTTCGACGCAAATGGTGGTTCCGGTGCCCCAACGGTAGTGGTTGATGATCCGGGTGCAACGGTGTCCGTAGCAGAGACCTCTCCGCAGCGTTCAGGTTTCGGTTTTGATGGCTGGAACACAGATTCCGGAGGCACAGGCACTGCCTATGCACCTGGTGATGACTACACGTTGCCTGTCAACGATGGTGATGTTGACACGCTGTACGCGCAATGGGATCCTGTCGGCTACAGCCATGTCGCCGGTAGTACCGCCCTTGACGGAAACGGCGCTCTCCAAGATGGCTCGGTTATCGAACTGGACGTCACGGTGGGTCCAGGCGAGCGATTTGTCCTTTCGAAGGACTATCTGACGGCGCTCGTCTCGTCGTTTGCATCTGCGGGCTCATCGGAGCACATCTTTATTGGCATTCCTTTCGGAAGTTTTGACCCTGCATCTTTCACAAGTTCAGATTTTGTCACAGGATTCAAGATCTACACAGCAGACTCTGGTGACCCCTTCCTCACCCCTCCCAATGACTTGGTGTTCTACCACGCAGGCCCTGGGCTGGGTGAGTTCGCTTACCGGGACCCAGCGAACCTGACTGAAGATGCCGTGATCGAGCTATCTGAATCAGGTGAACCCATCAGACTGTTCGACACCGATATGGACAGCACCCTCACTGAGGAAGCCGCCAGTACGCTCCGGCATGACTTCGGCGACACATTCAACACTCCGAGATCGATTTACATTGCGGCTGTCGGCAAAGGCCTCACGTTGCCTGCGACCTCTGAGGGTGCGTACAAAATCGCCACCCCGACACCGACACCTGACATGTTGACCTACGCAGGCAACATTGACTCGCTCGTTGCTGATGGCACTTCAGACATCGGCCACATCGCAGTCAACGCATCAGGTGAAGTCTTCTCAGTGACACGCGGCTCTGGTGACGCATGGATCTCCAAACATGGCTCAAGCGGCGTCGAACAATGGCGTGTCCCAACTCCGATCACTGATGACGCGTTCCTTGCCGCAGCATCTGACGGAGGCGTGTACGTCGGAGGACTTGACCCCGTCAGCGGAAACGGCGGTGTCGTAAAACTCGACGGCGACGGAAACACCGAATGGTCTCAGTTCACCGCAATCGACGCCGGGACTGCCGAGGTTGATGGTCTTGACGTTCTCGAAGGAACCTCCGACTCCGGTGTTGTATTTGTCGGCAAAGTAACTGGTGGAAGCGGCGAAACGCTCACCTACGGCAGTCTCAGCGCTGCAATCCCAACCGGGCACGCTGAATACATCGCCCACATCGGGGCTGACGGCACCCCAGTCATGATCGACGCAACAGCACGAGGCACGGCCTCGAACTTCCGGGGGTACTCCTCTGTTGACGCCCGTCCGAACGGCTCCGGAGCATGGTGGGTAGCAGTTGGTAGCACAAAACCTCCGAACACCACTTCTGCACCATCATGTATCCGCTTCACCTACGATCCAAATGCAACACCGCCACTCACAGAGAACTTCGAATGCAACAACAACTCCTACGCAGCTGATGTGGCCCTACTTTCTGACGGAACAGTGGTCGCTGCGACATACGTTGATGCGACCACGGTCAAGCTTCACCTTTTCGACACCGATGAAGTGTGGGCGACTACCATTTCCGATGACACGTACGCGTCATTCCCCGCAAACAGCCGAGGCCTCGAAATCGACGCATCAGACAACATTTACTATGCGGCGCGTAATGTCGGGAACAACATCACGATTCAGCACCCCGATATGGCCGACGTCAACATTTCGATACCGAACTTCGATCCAAACGGACTGCTCATTGCGTTCAATTCAGACGGTGAGCATGAATGGACGCGCACTAATGCTGCAGGCACATCGTCGAGAGCATCCTCTGTTGCCGTGTCAGGGACCACCGTGTATCTCGGCACAAGCGCAAAATCTCGGGTTCAAATCGACGCTTACCGTGACAAGTACACATGGAAACCAGCCATCTTCAAGTTCAATAGCAGTGGAATCTCACACGAATGAGCTCTGAAGAGACCGCCCTCCCGGCCGGACGCTTCACGGGCCGCGACCTTTCGAGATTCGCAACCCCCAAAGCAATCGTCGTCACTGCGCTAGCAATCGCGGCAATCTCAGGACTCGCGTCATGGCTGTTTGCTCACAACCCTGACCCCTCACGCCCGATGCGAGGGTCAAGCCCAACTGTGCTCGCAGAATCGATCGAATGGGGACTCGCAGATGCTGCTGGCCTCCTAGGCGCCGTATTCGTCGCACTATTACCGTTCCTGCAACTTCTTCGAAATCTCACCGCTCGCAGTGTCGAAGGTCTCTCATTTTGGGCATGGCTGCTATCTGCCTGGGCGATGATCGGATCTCTTGCTCAAGGAATCACCGAAAACGACTCGTTCCTCATTTGGGTTTCAGCTCCTGCTGCGCTCGGAACGATCCTCGTCCTCTTCACTTTCTCAAAGTTTGGACGTTGGTCATGGCGAGCCTTCGGGTGGGCGTTTCTTATTTCTGTTAGCTCGGCGATCGTGCTCGAAAACGCATCTGTGGTCGGCAGCACGTTCATGTGGCTCGCCTGCCTCGCTGGGGTCGTGCCGCTCACGTCGGTGGTCGCCATCAAACTTGTCACCGCCATCTTGAGATCACCATCGAGAAGAGCGTGCTCCCAAGCAGTACATCTCGTGGGTGCAATCGGGTACGTGTTCTGGTTTATCCAGGCGGTCCAGACCTCAAATGTTCCCATGGCGGCAGTTGCCGTCATTATGGCGGTCGCCTTCATTGGTGGGCTTGCCGCAATGCTGTACCTAGGTGTCGTGTCAGATGACGGGGTGTCAGCAGCAGAAGTCGTGCTCTACCGACAGGTCAAAACCGTTCCACGCGCAATCGCGATGCACCAACCTGTATTTGACAAAGTCGGCCGACTCATTGACCTCGAACTTGTATGGGCGAACGACAATTGGCAGTCCTACCGCAGTGAGGACGTGCCGTCGGGCTCGCTTGCGTCAGATCATCGGGTCCGCTTCGATCAATTGCTTCCTTACCTCCAGCGAACGTGGGTTGAAGGCAGATCAGTGCAGTTCTTCCGACTTGACCGTCAACAAGATGAGCGAACCGATACGTACAACTATTCCGACTCCATTTGGAATGCAGAGATCGAAGTCGAGACAGTCTTTGTGAAAATGGAGTCAGGAGCCATCATGGAATGGGGCGACGACCTTGACGCCAAAATCCATCTCGGATCAGAGCTCGAGGTCCAACGTAAACAAGCAGAACTAAGACGCTCTAACCTTGCGGCTCGACTTGCAGCGCAGTCCGAGCACGCACGCTTCACTCGTGAGCTTCACGACAACATTCTTCAAGAACTCTTCGTAATTAGCCTGCGACTCGAGGCTGTGGAACCCACCTCCGGCCTTCCCTCTGACGCCGCTAAAGATATCGGCAGCACCGTTGGCCGTCTGTCGTCTGACATACGGGCGCTGATCGAGAATTCTCAAGAGCTCGGCACTCATGACTCATTTGAATTCCAGCTGCAAGAAATTGTTGACAATTGGAAATCTGCCGGCGTCGATCTTCCAGAGATCTCGCTCAGCATCGATCCCCGGCTTGATTCTTCGGTGCTTGACCGCATTCGACCCGATGTCGTTGACCATCTTGTGTCCATTGTCCGAGAAGCTCTCTCAAATGCCGTCCGGCACAGCGGAGCAGAAAACATTGTTGTAAGCCTCGCCGCCGACTATGACGGTGACCCTCCTGAGCAACTTCTCAGACTTGAAATCGATGACGACGGCAAAGGGCTTCCACCAGAGCCAACCCGTCTTTCCGGCCTGCTAAATATGAAAAATCGAGCAGAAGAGTTCGGCGCTCAGCTGAAATACGACGTTTCTGCAAGGGCAACGAGGTCGCCTGGCACGCTCGTACTCGTCCTCATCCCTATGTCGAATCTGATGTCGATCTAATGGGTCGTAGACGTTTCACTCAACGGAAACGACAGATATACATCGCTCCCCTGATGGCACTCGTACTCACCGCCTGCGGGGCATCAAACTCTCCAATCTCGGAGGACGTGCCATCTGACTCGGCTGAGGCTTCCAAAACTGTGGTGCAAGACCTCGCACCCGGCGATTGCTTCAACACCGATGTCGATGGCGGCGAACTGAACTCCGTTGAGATCACCGCATGTACAGACCGTCATCGGTTTGAGGTTGTTTCGGTGCTCACCTACCGCGAAGTCGAGAAACCCGCCGACAATGACCTCGTAAGTTGGGCTCGCCCTCAGTGTGAAAGCGCAATCGACGACCTTATCGGCGAGGACGCAGTTGAGTACCGGTTGGCGTTCGCAATTCCTTCAGAAGTTGACTGGGCAGAACTTGGCGACCGAGACGTCATTTGTATTCATGATGCAGGCACTGAGCCTGTGACCTTCAATCTTTCGAACATTCCACAACCCGAAAACGAAGAGCCGTTGCTCGCTGCTGATGACTCTGAGGGGCCCTCAACAGATGATGCACCAGTGACAGATGCGGTCGACTCGACGACACAGCAGCCAGAAACAGAAGTGCCAGACGATGCGACTATTGATAGTGAACCAGTCGAGTACAACTTGTCGAAATACCGAATCTGCCTGCATTTCAACGAGTCGCTGATCGGCAGTTCAAAAAGTGAAGACTGTGACAGCGGAATCATCGCCGAAGCAGATCCCAAAGATTGCCCACGTGGGATTCTTGAGACGTGGACATGGTCATACGACTCATATGACTGCGAGGCATCGATCTATCTCGCGTTCTGGGAACATGCGGTGTCATCTCGATACGACACGGCCGTCATGGTTGATGGCATTTACTCCCGCGAGGACTACCTCGACGTCAAACAATTTCAGCGAGATATGGGGCTCACAGCAGATAGCTTCATCGGGCCTGCGACGTGGGCTGCGGTGAGTGAGTTTGACTGCCCGAATCAATCTGTCGACACATTCAACGTGTGCGGGGAGTCTGCATCTGCAGCGTGGAAGCCGGGAGCACCCATTCCTTCGCTCGATGAGTTCCCCGCCGGCTTACGTGAACTTTTGGAATAGACGATGTTCGCTCAAACATTGACTCAAGCTCCGACCTATTTGGTTGTCTACTTATTTTGCGTCGGTGTCTCAACGGTCATCGTTGTGCTGATCTCATTGATTCGACGCAGACGACGGTCACGCCCCGGCGGGCAAAATATTCTGGACAGTTGAATAAAAGAAGTACAGGGCAACAACGCTCAAACAGATCGTCGCTGGCACCGAAAATAAATATCGCCGGCGTCGAGCAGTGATCGCTGCATACGTGATTGCGACCAAGCCGGCAAAGGCCACCCCTGCGACGCCGGTTGCGAACAGGTTCGATGCCGAAAACTGGTAGCCACCAAACGGGTCGACAATCACTGCTCCATCGACAAATGCTGCCGACCTGGACCGCTTCACCCACACAGTGGCTTCAGGCTGCGTTCCTGATGGGTTGATGGG
>JAPOIQ010000078.1 GCA_029978815.1 bacterium | reverse complement strand
TCACGCGATTCCGTCTTGGCGTGAATCAGGAGAAATGCTTCAGACAATCGACGAACTTGGTGAGCGACTTTCGGGTGGGTGCACCCGGCAGGCGCTGCAGGATGCCGAATTTCTGTGGACCTTCGCAGATGTCGGCACGAAGGTGCTCGTGCTCTGATCAGTAACTAGCGGCTCTAGCGACCAAGACAGGCGCTCACTCGTGCCCGTGGGTCTGCCGCACCTGCAAGTCCATGCTCATCACGGACAATTGCGTGCGCGTGGCCAAACACAGAATCCCACTCAGGTCGGACACGAATCCGATGTCCACGTGCAGTGAGCCGTTCTCTCCAGTGCGTAGGACAATGTCCTTCGAGGAGTACCTGCTGACGGGTGAGATCATCCCAACTATCGAATCCTGATTTCTCGCCAGCGAGTGCCCAACGGGCAGCATGAATCGCTTCGGCAGGCGACTGATCGTGCTCGAACAGACGGGCCGCGATTTGGAGCAAAATTTGTGGTTGCGCATCGCCCCCCATCGTCCCGAAGACCGACACGAACTCGCCGTCTCTAGTAGCAAGCGCAGGTGACAGGGTGTGCGGCGGGCGCCGACCGGCACCGAACACCGCCGGATGACCCGGCTCGAGAGAGAAGCCGAGACCTCGATTGTGCAGGTTGATTTGAGTGTTCGGCTCGGCAAGCCAAGACCCAAACCCTGAGGCGTTTGACTGAATGAGTGATACCGACAGCCCGTCGACTTCAGCAGTGCAGAGATAGGTCGTATCGCCGTTGGTTGAGCGCACTCCAACTTTGCTCGCAGAGTTGACATTCAGCAGATCTCGTCTTGCCAAGATTGCGTCAAGCAGTGCCTCGCCGTCAGCGCGATCGCTTAACACCTGCGGACGGTCGTAGCC
Organism: bacterium; assembly: GCA_029978815.1. GTDB lineage: Bacteria > Actinomycetota > Acidimicrobiia > Acidimicrobiales > Ilumatobacteraceae > Casp-actino5. The sequence goes on along the minus strand of JAPOIQ010000078.1, from coordinate 5,199 downwards.
GGCAACTTTCGCTGCCTCGATGGTGAGATGAGCCCAACGATCTTCCTCGGTGTCACCCAGATTGAAGTCGTTCAGCAGAGCTGCGGCACCAAGTGTGAGATACCCCTGAGAATTCGGCGGAATGGTGTGAAGATCGACTCCGAATGCGGAACGCGTGAGAGGAGCGACCCACTCTGCCGATGAACGTCGAAGATCTGCTTCTTGGAAAAGTCCATTTCCAAGAAGCATGAGCCCCTCTCCGAATTCACCGAGATAGAACCCGTCACGTCCCGAGGCCGCAATTGCCCGTAATGCCCGAGCAACGCCCGGCCGGCGGACAGTCGCGCCGACGTGGGTGGCCTGGGTGGCGAGCTCAGATAGTGCTGCAGCACCCGCAGAGTCGAGTTGACGCGCGGCACCAACGAGAAGGGGGCTCGCAGGAAAACCGTGTTCCGCGAGGTCAATCGCTGGTTGAAGAAGTTCCGCAAGCGGCAAAGACCAAAATCGCTCGCTGAGTGCAACCCAGCCATCGACACAGCCGGGCATTGTGACGACCCGAATGTCGTGACGAAACGGCATGAGCGACATGCCTTCGGAGCGAAGTTGGTCGGCGTTTGCGCCCGAGCCGGCGCGACCACTGCTGTTAAGGGCGTGGACTGTGGTGCCGTCGTGAATAAGTGCGAACAGATCGCCGCCAAGGCCACACAGGTGCGGACCGGTCACTGCGATTGCAGCATTCGTAGCGATGGCGGCATCGACCGCATTGCCTCCTGCTGCAAAGATGGCATCACCGGCGCGAGCCGCAAGCTGGTCTGCGGCAGCTACGAGGTGGCGGGTGCCTCGGGTCGTGCTCTGTGGAAGCGGGTTCATACCGGCACCGTAGTGATCGGCTGCAAATGTGAAGGAGCCGAGGGTGCACGTCCACTGCGAATTGTGATGCGGCCTCTCACTACGGTTCGGCTATGGCAGTCGACAGTGGTGGACCTCTTCAAGGAATCAAAGTTGTTGAGCTCGGCGTCTGGATCGCCGGACCTGCGGCAGCGTTGATTCTCTCAGACTGGGGAGCAGATGTGGTCAAGATCGAACCACGTACTGGTGACCCCAACCGCTCCTTCAAATACATCTTTGGTGGTGAACCAGACACGAACCCGGTTTTCGAACTTGACAATCGTGGAAAGCGCGGCATCTCCGCCGATATCTCTACCGAGGACGGTCGTCAGGTCGTACTAGATCTCATCGCCGAGGCCGATGTCTTCATTAGTAACTTGCGCCCCGGGGCGCTTCGTCGTGCTGGACTTGACTCGGACACGCTCCTTGCGAAGCATCCGAGTCTGGTGTACGGCCACATCACCGGCTACGGGCGCGAAGGTCCTGATGCCGAGCGAGCGGCATATGACCTTGCTGCGTATTGGGCTCGAACGGGTATCGCTCATTCATTGTCAATCCCGGGTGCAGGGCTTCCAATTCAACGGGGCGGCATGGGTGACCATGCAACAGGTGTCGCTCTTGCGGGCGCAATCAGCGCGGCGCTTGTCCACCGTGAGCGAACGGGGGAGGGCCAGTTGGTGACGACGTCACTGATGCGACAAGGCCTCTACACCCTCGGCTTTGACCTCAACCTTAAACTCGACTGGGGTCGCGTCGCTCCGATTGCTCAGCGAGCGACCAACCCGAACCCGATGGCCAACAGCTATCGAACCGCTGATGATCGCTATCTCTGGCTTGTTGGCGTCTCATCTGATCGGCACTGGCCTCCACTCGCCCGTGCACTAGGTCTGGATCACCTCATCGATGATGAACGTTTCAACAGTGAAAAAGGCCGGTTCAAGAACGCTGCCGAACTCATCAGTCTCCTTGATGAGGTATTTGCGACGCTCACCTTGGATCAGTGTGCGACCGCATTTGCCGATGAACCTGATGTGTTCTGGGCTCCAGTCAACAGTGTGGATGACGTTGTCGAAGATCCGCAATTCCGTCCGTCGGGTGCCGTCGTCGATGTACCGGAACGTGATGGCTTGGGTACTCGAGAGATGCTCGCAACGCCAGCGGATTTTTGGGGCACTCCGTGGAAACCGCGTCGGGTCGCGCCAGACATTGGCGAACACACCATCGAGGTGTTGAGAGAACTCGGGTACGACGAAGACCGTATTGCGGGTCTGATCGACTCGGGCGCTGTATCGACCTGGGAAGGTTGAATCCTGTCGATATCTCTCTGTTCGGCTTACTTGAGTGATGCGAGCAGGGGTGTGCGTTGGGATCGTATGGTCGTTGCGTTGATGAGTTGCCGCTCAAGAATCTGCTGCAAGGTTGTTGCGCCCTGTGGAATTGGATGGTCGGCAAAAAAACTCTGCACGTGAGCGACGTCCTCATCGTTCGTTAAAAGCTTCACCGAATCGATCATGCGAACGATGGTGTTGGTCGGAAACTTGTCGTTCGCGTCCTTCCAATGCTCGGCAACAAATCGCCATGCTCCTGAGCCATTGTGCTCATTCGCAATGCAGGCTCGGAGCAAGAACGGGGCGTTCTGCGTACGTACCTCAGACGAGAGAGCGAGTTCGCAGGTGCGAGCGATGAGCGACGCATCACGGAACTCGGCGAGAGCGTAGAGATGTCGAAGTTGTTCTTGCGGGGTCTGGGAGCTTCTGAAGCCGTTGAGGAACCGCTCATAATCTGATTCGTCACCGCAACTGGCAACAACGGTTGTCGCAGCTGCGAGCAGTTCGGGATTCACCGTTGTCGTCGCTGCATCATTCACGATCTGACGGCACCGTTCGATTGACGTCCGATCATTCCCGAGGAGCGCAATGGTCCTTAAGAGGAGACCCCGAAGTGAGCCGACAAGGTCGTCTTCACCCTCGACGGGATCACCAACGCGCCGCAGTGCTGGTTCGCAGAGCTCTCGAACAGTTGTTTCAAATGTTGCCCGTTCTTCTGCTTCACCGATGATGCGCGATACGAGACGTAGACCTGCGGTGATGCTTTGCCACACCGAGAACGCATCTTCGTTGCGGAATTCGCTGAGCATGTTGAGGAAATCTGCGGCGTGAAGTCGGGTCGCCGTCACTGCTGCAACGGCGTCATCAATCAATGTGTAGCGCTCGAGCACATCGAGAGTCGGCAGCACGTCCTGGGTGATCCGCGAGCGAAGTTCGTTGTCATACTCAACTCTCACAAACGCGTGCCCACCGGCGTTCACGATGATCGGTCCATCGGTGTCGATCTTTACCCGATGTTCCCGCTCTTTGAGGAGCAGTGTCGAGATGCCTGTCGTCGTTCGGTAGCTCAATGGAATCATCCAAGTGGTGTCATCGGTACCGTCGGAAAACGAGAATCTGCGTTGCCGGAGCACGAGCTCTCCGTTCGCAAACGATGCAGACACGACGGGATAACCGGGTTGCCATATCCACGAGTCCATCGTGTCGCGAACCGGTTCACCCGTTGTTGCCTCGAGAGCGTCCCAGAGGTCTGAGGTCTCGGTATTTCCGTACGCGTGGGTGCGGAGATAGTGGCGCACACCATCTCGGAATTGCGTGTCGCCAAGGTGCTGCTCCAGCATTCGAAGCAGGGCGCCACCCTTTTGATACGTCAAGACGTCAAACATTCCTTCTGCGTCAGTCGGTGAATTGACGTCAAATTCGACAGAGCGAGTTGCAGCAAGAGAGTCGGTTTCGAACGCAACGGTGCGCTCAATTCCGAATGTGAGCCACCGACCCCACTCGGGTTTGAACGCGTCACAGGCAGCAATTTCCATGAAAGTAGCGAACGCCTCGTTTAACCAGATGCCGTTCCACCAGCGCATGGTGACGAGATCACCGAACCACATATGAGCAAGTTCGTGGGCAACGACGTCTGCAACCAGTTGCCGTTCTGGCTGTGTTGCGGTTTGCGGGTCGACGAGCAAGAGGTTCTCGCGAAAAGTGATGCACCCAAGGTTCTCCATTGCCCCTGCCGCAAAGTCAGGAAGAGCAAGTAGTTCAACCTTGTCGCCCGGGTACGCGATGCCGTAGTACTCCTGAAACCACGTGAGGCAGAACTCGGCAACTTCAAGACCAAATGCGGTGAGATGGCTCTTTCCTGGGACGTGTACAAGCCTGAGGGGGATTCCGTTTGCATCCCGCCAGTCGGTTGTCTCAAGGGGGCCGACGACGAATGCAACGAGGTAGGTGCTCATCACCATCGTGTCGGAGAACGTGATGGCGACGAGACCATTTTCAAGGTGTACACGTTCAATCTCGGGCGAGTTTGAGACAGCTGTATCAGTTTGCCGAACGTTCAGAGTGATACCGAACGCGGCCTTAAAGTCGGGTTCGTCCCAGCACGGAAATGCACGCCGACAATCGGTTGATTGCATCTGGGTGGTTCCAATGACATGTTCATTTCCATCACTGTCAGTAAACGAAGAGCGGTAAAAGCCGCGCAGTTTGTCATTGATGGTTCCGCTGAATGCGATTGTCACCTGGTGAGAGCCAACTTCGAGAGTGTTGTTTCTTGAGATAGTGAGTCGCTCAGTTGTTGTGTCAAGTTCAAAGGTTGCGGGCTGGCCGTCGATCGCGACTGAATGGATTTCAAGCTCGATTGCGTTGAGAATCAACACGCGATGATCGGGTTCGGTCACGTCGATATCGACGATGACATCACCTTCGAACGTTGCAGATGGAAGATCTGGAGTGATGGTGACTCCGTACCGACGGGGGAGGGCAAAGCGAGGTAGGCGGTGGGGGTCATTCCATTCGGGCGTCACCTCGCAAATGGTAGTGAGTGGTTTCAGAACACGGTCGACGGAGCCGCTAGCGTCGTACGAGTGTTTGAACCCCCCGTGACCCAAGACGCGGCATTCCATGTCGTTGGAATTGGTAACGCTCTTGTTGATGTCATCGCTCATGCGCAGGAGGAATTCCTTTCGGAATATCAACTGGTGAAGGGTTCGATGACATTGGTTGAGACCGATCGAGCACTTGAGTTGTATCGAGCGGTCGGAACAAAGGTCGAGATGAGCGGAGGTTCTGCTGCGAACACGGTGTGCGGGGTGGCAAGCCTTGGCGGTAGAGCCGCATACGTAGGGAAGGTCTCTGACGATGATCTTGGTAGCACCTTTGGGCATGACCTTCGAGCTGTGGGTGTTCGGTTTGCACCGGGTGGACGCAATAACGAGGTACCAACAGGTCGGTGTGTGATCGTCGTGACTCCTGATGCTGAGCGGACGATGAACACCTTCCTCGG
>JAPOIQ010000262.1 GCA_029978815.1 bacterium | reverse complement strand
CTGGCACAACAGACCCAGTAGCGATCAGCATCACAGCCGAGTCCTCCCCGTCGACCCGACCGACATCCATATCGGCGATATTCACTCCGGCATCACCGAGCACGGTACCCACCGTTCCGATCACACCAGGACGGTCGTCATTCGAAATGAAGAGCATGTGCGCTGAAGGCGGAACGTCAACACTGTGTCCGTCGACATCGACAACCCGCTGCTGCGCACTTCGCCCCGTGAGCACACCCGAAATCGTGTGAGCTCCACCTGACACCGTCAACATATTCAGATATTCGTCAGAGACCGAGCGCTTGACTTCCTCGAGCTCGATACCTGCCGCAATTGCCAACTTCGGCGCATTCACAAAGCTGACCTGCTCATCGGAGGTTCTCCCAAAGAAGCCCTTCAGCACTGCAAGACCCAGAATTCGGGTGTCATGAACCGCAATATCGCCGGCTACTTCGAACGTGATGGTAGATGGCGCGTCAGCCGCAAGCGATGAGAACAGCCGCCCCAGGCGCTCGGCGAGCCCGAGATATGGGCGAAGGTTGTCGTCGGCCTCAGCCGCGTCGACATTCACTGCCCAAGGAACGAATTCTCCTGCGAGTGCAAGCAACATCATGTCGGCAATGGCATCGCCCGCCTTGTCCTGCGCCTCTCGCGTGCTTGCTCCGAGGTGTGGGGTGACGACGACCTGCGGCAAACCAAAGAGCGGGCTCTCGGTGCACGGTTCAGAGTCGAATACGTCAAGAGCCGCCCCAGCAATCGTTCCGGAGGAAATACATGCCGCGAGATCTTCCTCAACGACAATTCCGCCGCGAGCGACATTGATCACTCGCAAAGACGGCTTTGCGGTCGAAAGCAACTCGGCATTGATGAGGCCAATAGTCTCCGGTGTTCGCGGCAAGTGGACAGTAAGGAAATCACTTACGGCAACGAGTTCTTCGAGCGAGATCAGTTCGACACCGATTTGTTTTGCTCGTTCTTCGGACACAAACGGATCAAACGCGACAATTCGCATCTGAAAGGCCCGAGCGCGGTCCGCAACGAGTTTGCCGATACGTCCAAGGCCCACGATTCCGAGCGTTTTGTCGGCGAGCTCGACACCTTCCCACTTTGAGCGTTCCCACCGTCCGTCAACGAGTGCCGAATGCGCCTGCGGAACGTTGCGTGCCTGGGCAAGCAATAACGCCATGGTGTGTTCTGCTGCTGAGATGATGTTCGACTGTGGAGCATTGATCACCATGACACCAGACTCAGTTGCTGCGGCGACGTCCACGTTGTCGAGACCGATTCCTGCGCGCCCAACAGCGATGAGAGAATCAGCACTTGTGAGCACATCAGCATTTACTTGTGTGGCCGAGCGGATGATGAGCGCCTGAGCGCCAACAATGGCCGACTTCAATTCAGCGTCTGACAGCCCTTCTTGGACGTCGACATCGTGACCCGCTGCGCGTAAACGGTCAAGCCCACCGGGGGCGATTGCTTCAGTCACAAGAATACGAGCCATAGATACGCCATCGTTACCCCCCAGATGGCGCTCCTACAACCGCAGCGGCCAGTCTGTACAAAGTGTCACACCACCGCGGCGCATGGTTCCCTCACCGAATGAACTGGCTACCGTTGAGATATGACCTCACCGCAGGACGAGCCATCATCGGAAGATGTCGAAATTCGCCTGCTTTCAAGTGCTGTTGAGCTTGAGGAGGCCTCAGAAATCCTCATGCAAGTGTGGGGCTCAAACACTCCGATTGTCAGCCGTGAGATGCTCCGAGCGGTTCAGCACTCGGGGGGCTATCTGTCCGGGGCATTCGAGCATGGCCGAATTGTGGGAGCGTCATTCGGCTGGCTCGCACGGCATGACGGCGAACCTGCGCTCCATAGCCACGTCACCGGTTTGCTTCCGGGCGCCCGCCACCTCGGGCTCGGCCGACTCATGAAGTTTCATCAACGCGAGTGGGCCTCTGCACGTGGTATCTCGTGGATCACCTGGACCTTTGACCCTCTCGTTCGGACGAACGCGTGGTTCAACATCAGTGTCCTTGGAGGCGAGATCGCCGAATATCTTCCAAATTTCTACGGACAGATGACCGACTCAATTAACGCAAATGACGAAAGTGATCGAGTGCTTGTCGCGTGGCGAGTCGATGGCGCGCATACGCCAACCGGAACCGATCCTGAAAGTCGGCGGCACGTCACAACACCAGAAGACATCGTGACGTTACGCAGAACGGATCCGGATGCAACCGTGACATGGCGTCGGAAGGTCAGAGACGCTCTCATGGCTGCGCTTGCCGACGGGTTTGTTGTCGTTGACTTCACAAAAGATGGCGCATATCAACTTGAAAGGCCGCTATGAAACTCCAGCAATTAGAACTTCGGCGCATCCACCTCGAGCTCGTCACCCCATTTCGAACAAGTTTTGGAGAACAAACTGCCCGAGAAATCTTGCTCATCGGTGTGACCGCTGATGACGGAACTGTTGGTTGGGGCGAGTGCGTTGCGATGAGCGAGCCGTTGTACTCCCCTGAATATGTAGCGGGAGTCGAAACGGTGATCGCAGAATTCATCGCACCGCGTCTCACGCAACACGGCGAGTTCATTGCGGGAGATGTCGCCGACATTCTCAAGCCGATTAAGGGCCACCAGATGGCAAAAGCAGCCATCGAAATGGCAGCCCTTGACGCTGAACTTCGAACTCAAGGCATCAACCTTCATACAAGGTTTGGAGGCACTCGCTCGACGATTCCGAGCGGAGTGTCCGTTGGCATCTTCTCGTCGATCGATGCTCTCTTGGCTGCCGTTCAGGGTTATGTCGATGACGGCTACGCAAGGATCAAGTTAAAGATTGAACCAGGATGGGATATCGAACCTGTTCGACTCGTTCGCGAACTCATCGGGCCTGACATGGGCCTTCAGGTTG
>JAPOIQ010000120.1 GCA_029978815.1 bacterium | reverse complement strand
ATCTCTACCCGCTTGTCGCGGGGGATGTCGATACCGGCGATACGTGCCATTGGTTTTCTGCTCTCCCGTTATCTCTCAGCCCTGGCGCTGCTTATGGCGCGGGTTTTCACAGATCACTCGGATCCGGCCGTGACGACGAATCACACGGCACTTCTCACACATCTTTTTGACGCTGGGTCGGACCTTCACTGCGTTCTTCTCTCACTTGTAGCGATACGTGATACGGCCTCGGGTGAGGTCGTATGGGGTGAGTTCCACTTGCACCTTGTCGCCAGGGAGGATCCGGATGTAGTGCATCCGCATCTTTCCTGAAATATGTGCCAACACCTTGTGGCCATTTTCCAACTCAACGCGAAACATCGCGTTGGGTAGCGACTCAAGAATCGTTCCTTCAAGGACGATTGCATCTTCTTTAGGTGAAGCCAGTGGATTCTCCTTAATTGTCGCGGTCGGAACCGCGGGGCGGACTATTATTTGTGTTGACCAGTCTGGTCAACGTCTCGACCTGTCTCCGAGTGTTCGGACACGGGCCGACGGGCAATGCTATCGGCGTGAGACGACAACACCAATGGTGGTGTCATGTCATTTATCGTCGACTCTCTACGACGTCAGTGAGTCGTTTGAACACGTGATCGGGGTGCCCGACCCCATTCACGACCGCGAATTGCCCACGACTTCCATAGAACTCGATAAGCGGGGCGGTCTGGGTTTCGTAGAGATCTAGGCGACGGTTCACCGCTTCTGGTGTGTCGTCACCACGCTGCGTGACGTCCCCGCCACACACGTCGCAAATCCACGGCGACGGATCGTCGCCGGAACTTGTGTAATTCGTTCCGCAGTCTTGACAGACGCGCCGAGAAGAAATTCGTTCGAGGACGATTTCACGGGGAACATCGAGGTCGATAACTACCTGAATAGGAAGGTCTTCAGTAATGCCTGCGAGGGCCTCAGCCTGACCAACCGTTCGAGGAAAACCGTCGAGGATGTAGCCGCGACTCATCGCATCTGGCTTGGTGAGCCGCTCTTTGACGATTCCGACCATCGTTTCGTCGTCAACCAGCCCACCGGCATCCATAATCTCCCCGGCGACAATGCCAAGAGGTGTGCGCTCTCGGACAGCCGCCCGCAACATATCCCCTGTGGAGATATGGGGTACAACAAAGTGCCGCGACAAGCGCACGCATTGCGTGCCCTTACCGGCGCCTTGGCGACCGAGGATGATGAGGCGAGCTCCCGGCATGAATCGGGACCAACTACTTCAGGAAGCCTTCGTAGTTACGCAGCATCAATTGCGAATCAATTTGACGCATCAGTTCAAGTGCGACTCCAACAGAAATGAGGATGCTCGTTCCGGCGAAGCCGAAGGTGCTGACACCAGCTGCCCACAACAAGATGTAAGGAAGAATCGCGATGCAGGCAATGAACACCGCTCCTGGGAGGGTGATGCGATTGACTGCCTTTGCGAGATACTCCTCGGTTTGAGCGCCCGGTCGGATACCTGGAATGAACCCGCCCTGACGGCGAATCTGATCGGCCTGACGAACCGGGTCAAACGCAATGGAGTTGTAGAAGTAGGCGAACGCAATGATGAGTACCGCAAAGAGCGTGATGTACACGATGTTTTGGCTGTTCAAAATGTATTGGTCGACATAACCCTGAATACGCCCACGCCAACTGTCAGCCGACGCGTTGCCCAGGAAGCTCACCAAGATCGCTGGGAGTAGCAATAGAGACGAAGCGAAGATGATCGGAATCACACCTGATTGGTTGACCTTCAACGGAATATAGGTGTTCTGACCACCCATCATTCGTCGGCCGACTACACGCTTCGCGAATTGAACAGGGATGCGGCGCTGTCCAAGCTCGACGTATACCACTGCAGCGATGATGGCAACCGAAAGAAGCACCATCATCACGAACCAGAACACCTTGTTCTGCAGGAGGATGGAGTAGAAGCCCGATGGGATACCAGCAACCACCGATGCAAAGATGACCATCGACATTCCGTTGCCAATTCCACGCTGGCTGATCAATTCACCGAACCACATCAACACTGCTGTTCCAACGACAAGCGTAGGAATGATGAGGTAACCCCGAGGCCAGATGCCGTCTGGGAGAAGCGGAACCGAAGGTGCCTGCACCGCAGAATAGAACGCTCCCCCACCGCCATTGCCAAACAGGAATACGAGCACCGTCGCCTGGAGCAACGCAAGAGTCACCGTGACATAGCGGGTGTACTGGGTGATCTTTCGCTGGCCGACCGCGCCCTGCTGCTGGAGTTCCTCCAACTTCGGGATCACGACACCAAGAATCTGCATAATGATGCTCGCCGTGATGTACGGCATGATTCCCAGCGCGAACACCGAGAAACTTTCGAAGGCTCCACCAGAGAACAAGTTGAAGAGACCGAGCGCACCATCTTGAGCGCCGGCACGGAGCTGTTCGATTGCGAGCGGGTCAACCCCCGGTACGCGAATCGCTGCTCCGACTCGGTACAACCCGACGATCATCAACGTGAAAAGGATCTTGTTGCGAAGGTCCTCGATCTTCAGAATGTTCTTGATGTTGGCGATCATGATTGATTCGCTGCCTCCAGATCAGTAATCAGCGGTTTGCGAACTGGTTGCCCTTAACCGCAGGACGACCGGCCTTGCCCTCACCCTCGTGCGGGAGAGGAACGATGGTGACGTCGCCTCCAGCAGCTTCAACCGCTGAACGCGCAGCCGCTGAAATTGCATGGACAGAGAGCGAAACCTTGATCGAAAGATCGCCGTAGCCAAGGACCTTCACGAAGGCACCCTTGCGGACAAGTCCAGCTGCCACGAGTGCATCAACATCGACGGTGCTTGCACCCAACTTCTCCAACTGGTGAAGGTTGACTGGGCTGTACTCAACGCGGAACGGGTTATTGAAGCCCTTCAGCTTTGGCACGCGCTGCTTGAGGGGCATCTGGCCACCTTCGAAACCGCGACGAACCGTGTTACGGGCACGCTGACCCTTGGTACCGCGACCTGCAGTCTTGCCACCCTTACCGCCAATACCGCGTCCGACGCGCTTCGCGCTCTTATGTGATCCTGGTGCTGGTGCGAGTTCATCAACGCGCATAATCATTCACCGCTTTCTGAAATCTCGATCAAGTGAGGCACACGGCTCAACATGCCGCGGATCTCTGGGCGATCGGGAAGAGTGTTTGTTTTTCCAATGCGGCCAAGACCTAGGGCGCGAAGCGTGCCGCGAGCCTTTGGCTTTTGACCGATTGCTGAGCGGACCTGCGTCACGCTGATCTGCTTCTCGCTCACTGGTCACCTCCGGTAGCAGCAGGAGCGGCATTTTGCTTCTGACGCTCTTCGTATGCTTTCAACAATCCCTTCGGGACGAAGCTGTCTGCGGGAATTCCACGACGCTTTGCTACTTCGTCAGGGCGCTGAAGCGACTTCAGGCCTGCAATCGTTGCACGGGCAACGTTGATGTGATTCGCGGATCCGAGCGACTTGCAGAGAATGTCGTGCACCCCTGCTTCTTCAAGAATGATGCGGGCAGCACCACCGGCGATAACACCAGTACCCGATGCTGCTGGCTTCATGAGCACCTTGCCACCACCGGTTACCCCGGTCACGGTGTGGGTAATGGTTGAACCAGCGAGCGGAACCTCGAAAAGGTTGCGCTTGGCGTCTTCAGTGCCCTTTTGAATCGCGAGCGGAACCTCTTTGGCCTTGCCGTAGCCAAGACCGACGCGGCCATTGCCGTCACCGACGACCACGAGAGCGGTGAATGCGAAACGACGTCCACCCTTCACAACCTTCGCAACACGGTTGATGGTGATCACGCGAGACTCGCGGAGACCGCCTTCGTTGTCTGCCTGGTTGTTGTTGTCATTGTGTTGTGCTGCCATCAGAACTCCAAACCTGCTTCACGGGCGGCGGTTGCGACCGCTGCGACGCGGCCGTGGTAGCGATTTCCGCCGCGGTCGAAGACCACGGAGGTAACCCCTGCGGCGCGTGCTCGCTCAGCGACGAGAGCACCAATCTTTGCAGCGGCTTCAACTGAACCCGACTTGTCTGAACGAAGTGCTGGTTCAACTGAAGATGCGGCGGCAATCGTGCGACCTGACTCGTCGTCAATCACCTGAGCGGAGATGTGACGGTTTGAGCGGTGAACAGCCAAACGCGGCCGAGCAGCGGTGCCGTTGATCTTTTTGCGCACCCGACGATGGCGGGTGATGCGACCCTTGCGGCGGGCCTTAGCGATATCACTCATGATCGATGTGTTCCTTTACGTTCCGGCTTACTTCTTGCCGGCCTTACCGGCCTTGCGCATGACGCGCTCGCCGGCATAGCGGACACCCTTGCCCTTGTAGGGCTCTGGTTTACGAATGCTGCGGATGTCGGCGGCAACCTGGCCGACAACTTCTTTGTCAATTCCAGAAATAACCACCTGTGTCGGCGCTGGGACCTCGAATGAGATTCCCTCCGGCGCGGCGATATTCACTGGATGACTAAACCCAAGATTGAGGCGAAGGGCGGTCGGTCCTTGAGCTTCGGCACGGTAACCAACGCCCACGATCTCAAGTTCTTTCTTGAAGCCCTCGGTAACGCCAGTCACCATGTTGTTGACGAGGCTGCGAACAAGCCCGTGCATCGCACGGTTCTCACGCTCATCATTTGGACGGGAGAACGTGAGCGTCCCCTCCTCCTGAGCAACTTCGATAAGGCCAGGAATCTCGCGACTAAGCGAGCCCTTTGGACCCTTCACTGTGATGGTGCGACCACTCACGGAAACTTCAACTCCGCTTGGAACCGCGACCGGTGCTTTACCAATTCGTGACATGTCGTCTCTCCTTCCGCTCGCCTGCTACCAGACGTAGCAAAGGACCTCGCCGCCAACTTTTTGGCGACGGGCTTCGCGGTCGGTCATGAGTCCATGACTCGTGGACAGGACAGCCACCCCGAGCCCACCAAGAACACGTGGAACCGAATCAGCCTTGCGGTAGACGCGAAGGCCAGGGGTAGAAATTCGACGGAGGCCGGAAATCGTCCGGTCACGCTCGCTCGAATACTTCATCGTGATGGTCAATACCT
>JAPOIQ010000182.1 GCA_029978815.1 bacterium | reverse complement strand
GAAGTTGGACTGCATGCGAGGCAAAGAACACCTCAACGCTGTTCCCACCTGCCACCGCTTCTGCTGCGCACGCAATTGCGACTGCGCATTTGCGAGGGTCGACGTCTGGGTCTGTCGAGATCATAAAAAAGTATGTGGTCATTTATTCCTCCAATGACGTGCTCGCCATAGGCGCACGGCCGATGAGCCTTCAGGATTCATCGGATAATGAGTCAAATTCGTTGAGGGGAAGTTAGCAGTCGTCTACTCGGTGACAGTGATCGTTCCTTGCATGTACGAGTGAGGAGAACATAAATAGGTGTAGGTTCCGACGCTGTCAAAGGTAACCGAGTGGGTGTCACCCTCTTGCAGCCCCCCAGAGGAGAGCGATGGCGAGCCGTTGAATGTGACGGTGTGGCCAGCCGAGTCGAGGTTCGTCCATGTGACAGTGTCGCCAACTTGAACGGTGAGCGCTGACGGGGCGAAGCTAAATCCGCTGATATCGATCGAGTAGTACGACGATGACATTGGTGCCGAGGTTGTTGGCGCAACGACTGGCACTGTCGTAGTGGTCGACTCGGGTGCTGTTGTTATGGTCGTGACGACGGCGGGGCTTGATGTGGTTGTTGATGCGGCGACGGAGGTAGTCGTGGCTTCGGTGGTGGCAGTAGCAATCGTTGACGTGGTCGTTGCTGCCGTTGCGGTCGTCGACGTTGTTTGAGGCGCGGCCGAGGTCGTTGAAGCCACTGTAGAGCTCGTCTCTGCAACCGGTGACGTCGTTGTCACCACCGCAGTCGACGTTGTCTCGACCGCTGTCGAGGAGGCGGAGGCAGGTGCTTCGGTTGTTGTCGTTATCTCAGGTGCGGTCGATGCTGAGTTCTCCGTGGTGGAGACAACCTCGCTTGTTGCTGTGCCGTCAGTGACAGAGTCATCGTTGAGTTCAGTCAATGATGAAGATTCCACTCCTTGTGGCTGCTGCGGCTGGCATGCAGAGAAGGTGACAACACAGGCGAGCGAGGCGATTGCGACGGTTCGTGACAGCGTCTTCGGCATGCCGAATGTTCGCACCTGGCGGTGCGGTCGTCCACTTCGACTATGTTGCCGCATGCGCTGTCCGAAACGAATGCTGACCGTCATGCGCATCATCTGCCACAAGAACCCCTTGACGCTGATAGAAATAGGAGGGCTATGGCGGAAATCTCGTTCGGAGTTGATCCATGCTGAAGTCGCTAGCAATCTTGGTTTCTCAAGCAACCCAACAATTTCGTTCGAAGGATCAAGCGAGCCCACGCGGCCGCTTTGAGCGGGCACAGCAGGTAGCTCAACGAACAGAGAAGCGACGACGGCGTAAAACCGTCATCATTCTCTCGCTCATCTTCATTGTCCTCGTGCTGACGTTCAGTTTCCTTTTCCACGAGATCATGGCTCGGGAGGGCCGGGTGTTCTCCTGGCCTACCAGCATCTATTGGACGATGACGACCATGACGACGCTCGGATTTGGCGACATCACGTTCACCTCTGACCTCGGTCGGTTGTTTTCGGTGCTCGTGCTCGTGTCAGGCTCAGCATTCCTTCTTGTCGTGCTTCCCTTTGCGTTCATCCAGTTCGTGTTCATCCCGTGGATTAACGAACGAGAGCGCCGTCGGGCGCCACGGACGCTGCCGCAGTCAACTTCGGGGCATCTCATTCTCACTGCACTCGGACCCATTGAGCAGGATCTCATTGACCGAGCCGACAAAACCGAACTTCCGTATGTCCTCGTGGTTGAAGATGTCGATGAGGCCGGCCGTCTCCACGATGAAGGCCGGAACGTCATTGTTGGAGCGCTTGACGACCCGGGTACATATCACAACGCCCGGGTCGAGCACGCGGCTCTTGTCGTCGCAACTCAAAATGACCAGATCAACACCAACATTGCGTTCACTGTGCAAGAAATCGCCCCTGACACCACGATTCTTTCGAGCGCAAATTCTCCTGCTGCTGTCGACATTCTTGAAATTGCAGGGGCTGACCATGTTGTCCAACTTGGAAATATTCTCGGGAACGCAATGGCGGCGCGATCACTTGGCCTCGGGGGCCAAAGTCACCAGATCGGAAATTTCGCTGGACTGCAGATCGCTGAGGCGGGTGTGGTCGGCACCGCCCTCGCTGATCGCACGCTTCAAGAATCTCAACTTCGATCTCTCGTTGGGGTCGGAATTATTGGCGTCTGGGATCGCGGTGACTTCTCCGTCGCAACTCGCGATACAAAACTCTGTGACTCATCGATCTTGCTTCTCGCCGGAACTGCCGATCAGCTAGCCCGGTTCGATGAAAAATTTGCAGTGCACTCTCCTACCGACTCGAAAGCAATCATCATTGGCGGCGGCCGCGTTGGACGCGCCGCTGCGCAAACATTCATGTCAGAAGGCATTGACGTCACCATTATTGATCGACTTGCCGAACGTCGGCGCTCAAAGCCGTCGTATGTGATCGGCGATGCCGCAGACCGGTCGGTGCTTGAGGCAGCCGGCATCGAAGATGCGGGAGCGATCCTTATCACCACTCATGACGACAACGTCAACGTGTATCTCACTCGCTATTGCCGAGGCTTGCGTCCAGATGCGCGCATCGTTTCACGGTCAAACCTCGGACGAAACGTGACAACCCTGTACCGAGCCGGCGCAGACGCCGTGCTGTCATATGCGGGAACGGGCTCGGCAACCATCTGGAATCACTTCCGTGGTGATGAAACCTTGCTCGTCGCCCAGGGGCTCAACATGTTTCGCACTCCAATTCCACGAGAGCTCATCGGTTCGACTCTCGCCGATTCGCACATGTACCGTCGAACGAACTGCAACGTGGTTGCCATTGAGCACAACGGCACGATCGACGGCAACCCTGACGCTCATCAGCCGTTGCCGGTCACCGGGGAGTTACTTCTGGTTGGAACTGATGCAGCCGAGGAGAAGTTTTCTCAGGTGTTTCCCCATGCGCGTCAACGTCCGCTTCTCACCCGTGGCCGCCGCTGAAGGACGCACCATCCTGGTGCGGTGTCCACGGCAGATCGTGTAACGCCCACCGCAACGCCGTGGACTACGGTGATGACCCATGCGAAAACTCTCATGGTTCGCCTGGATAGTGATTGCGGTCCAGATCTTCTTCGCCGTCATCATGATCGCAGTCTTTTCAAGCGGAGAATCGTGCGTCACCTACGACAGCATTGAAGGAGTTGTTGCGGAAGTTATCTGCGACACAGCAGAAGAAATTATTGCCCTTTTCCTCTTCATGACCGTTGGGTTTTTCTGGGCCGTGACAAATCTCGTTCTCGGGATCATTGCAGTTCGCCGCCGTAAGAAGAGAGCTAACAACTCACCGGGTTGAACGCCGGAACGGCTGGCGACTGCGATACGTTCCGCAACGCCAAAGCCATTCGGCTGGACCAAAACGGAAACGCTGCAACCACCAAGGTGACCACCAGAGCTGTAGCGCCCAAATCAACAGTATCCAGACGAAAATCACAGTGCGCGTGAGATCAAACTGTTCGGCCAACACCGCAAGAGTTAAGAGACCGAGAGCGGTCTGAGAGAGATAATTTGTCATCGCCATGCGGCCTGCGGCCTGCAGCCGCTGCTGTAATTTGCTGGCGTCGTTCTTCCACAACACAATGACACCGAGGTAGCCGAGTGCCATTGGGATGGTGCCGAGTCCAAGAGGAATGTGTCCGGTCAGCGCTGTGCGTTCAGACCAGCAGTCGATGATGTGAATCGCGATGCCGATGCACGTCAGCAAAAGCCCGGCACCTAGGCCCCACACGGCCATTTTTTTGTATAGCTGTCGAGGTCGTGTGCCCTGCACAATCCCGAGTCGATACAAACTCACTCCAATCAGCATCAACCCGACCGAACGCAAAATGGCATCGGCATAAAACCAGGTCAACAGGTCGCTCTCCAACAAAGGAGTTCCTCCCGGCACCCAGTACTCACCAATTGAAAAACTGCCGTCATTGACACCGATCTGAACTAACGCTGCGCTGAGGGAGCCAATGACGACAAGCCCAGCTCCTACCGCCATGAGAACTTTTGGTGATTGCCGATGAACTAACAGCACGATCGGCGCCGATATCGCGTATGCAGTCAGCACATCGCCAAACCAGATTGCTGCATGAATGGTTCCGATAACGAACAGCAGGGCAAATCGCCACAGGCTT
>JAPOIQ010000303.1 GCA_029978815.1 bacterium | reverse complement strand
CCTTATCACCAAGAGCTTCAGCGAAGCATTCACCGACAACAATCGAGACATCCTCGACGGTGTGGTGGCTGTCGATATGGAGGTCTCCCTCTGCCTCGACCTTCAGGTCGAATCCGCCGTGGCGCCCTAATTGATCAAGCATGTGATCGAAGAATGGGAGTCCCGTTGAGATGTTGGTCAGTCCAGACCCGTCAAGGTTGATTTCGACAACGATCGAGGTCTCTTTCGTGTTGCGTTCTTTGCGTGCGACCCTTGCAGCCATTTCTACATCATCCCTGCTTTACCGCAGATTCCAAACCTTGAAGAAACGCGTTGTTTTCATCTTCAGAGCCAATTGTGAGACGGAGCCAACCTTCAAGACGTGGCCAAGACGAACAGTTACGCACGAGCACCCCTTCTTCGAGAAGCCGTTGCCAGATCGTGTTTGCATCGATGTCTGTCGAAAACAGTATGAAATTCGCGCTACTCGGACTGACACGAATCCCCATGTCGACCAACGCGTTCTGAACCCGCTCACGCTCAGAGATAATCCGTGAGACGCGCTCATTCATGTCGTCGATATACCGGAGAGAGATCTCACCAGCCATTTGCTTTGCAGCGTCTAGGTGGTACGGAAGCACAGCGGCCCAAAGGTGATCAACGACAGCCGGCGAGCCGATGAGGTAACCGAGCCGAAGAGCCGCCAGGCTCCATGTCTTCGAGAACGTACGGGACACAACGATGCGATCTGACGAGAGCGCGCGGTCAATAGCCGACCATGTGCCGAACTCGGCATACGCCTCGTCGACGACGAGAAGACCTGAGGTCGACTCAAGCACAGCGTCGAGAAGAGCTTCGTCATCGCATTGGCCAGTCGGGTTATTTGGCGACGAGAGAAACACAAGATGCGGGTCTGCCTCGGTCAGTTTTGAGCGGACATCATCTACATCGAGAGTGAAATCGTCGTTGCGTTCAATGACAACGACATCAGACCCAACGATTCTGGAGATCTGAACATGCATCTGATAGCCAGGCTCAAACACCACCACCTTTCGACCGGGCCCAGCGAATGTCAGCAGCACGGTTTGTAAAACCTCGTTAGAACCATTTGCAATAAACAGGCTCTCCGCCGGAACGTCATGATGACGGCTCAGCGCGTTGCGGAGACGAGGCGCTGTTCGCTCTGGATACCGGTTCCACGGAATGCTGTTGATTGCTTCGGCGAACTCATTGAGAAATTCTGGCGGGGGCGGGAATGGAGATTCATTCGTGTTCAGACGCACAGGGACGTCAACCTGAGGAGAGTGGTATCCCGGCATTGCTGCGATCTCTGGTCGAACCTCAAGCACTCACACAGGCTACTGACGGCTCTGGTTCACGGAACGCACCCCTCGAATCAGCAAAGGAGTCCGAGAACGAATACCGTGACCACGTGGATATTGACTTAGTGGCATTCAGTGCAGAACTATCTGCCCTTGAGGAACACCTCGCCCGGTGCCGAGACCGAATTGAGCGTCTAATTACTCCCTTGAGTTCAAGTGAACGAGAAGACATCCTTTCGCCACTGTACGAATCTGAACGCCTCCTTCGGAGCGCTGAACGCGCAATCTCGAGGGCGGAGCGGGCAACCCGCTAGCGTTCGTGCCTCAGCGAGTAGCCTCAACGAGGTGACGAAACCAACGCGAAATGATCTTCTTCAGGTTGGTCACGTCGACCCACAAAATCGTCCGTCTCTCATTTCCTTCTGCGAACGAGTTGAAGCAAGCCACGGACATCGCATCCTCTCCGACCAACTCCGACTCGATCTGCAGGACGCATCCGCCAGCCAACCACCGGTCGTTGCTATCGCTGGCAACGGCAACGACATCGCTTCAGTTGCGATCGCTACTCGGTCAAATGACGGTTGGACACTGGAAGTTGTCTCCGAACATGATCACTCATTCCCCCCACCCCGGGAGGTCATCAACACTGTGGTCGGGGGGATTCTGCAGCAGCTGACCCCCCAATCAGATCTCCGTCTGACATGGTGGGCACGCGCCCACGACCCGTGGGTTGAGCACGTTGCGTCTGCACTCGGCTTCAGCGAACACCGCCGCCTCCATCAGATGCGACTTCCACTTACGCATGACGTCGCCATTGAATTCCGCAATTCGGCCGCAGTTACGCGACCATTTCGCTTAAACGCCGACGAAGACGCCTGGTTAGTTGTCAACAACTCAGCATTCGCCTCACATGAGGAACAGGGCGGTTGGTCACGGGAGCAACTCGCCAGACGCCTCAACGCACCGTGGTTCGAAGCTGAAGACGTACGCTTGCATCCGATCGAAGGCGACGTCGATGCGTTCTGCTGGACCAAACGACATGACGCGAGCTTGCACGAGCCTGCCCTCGGAGAAATTTATGCGATTGCGGTGAGCCCAGGTCAAGAAGGAAAAGGCCTCGGAAAGCAGATGGTGATGGCTGGGTTTAGCCACTTAGCGGAT
>JAPOIQ010000040.1 GCA_029978815.1 bacterium | reverse complement strand
GAGGTTCAACGGTTGACGATCCAAGATGCTCTGATTGCACAACAACAGCCGCAATTGCATCGCTCGCCTCAACGTAGTTGTGAGGAACGTTCGAGATCAGGTTGGCTGCCTGCGCCGTTGCAAGGACGAACAGGTTCGGGAACCCATCGACGTGAGTTCCGTGCAATGTGCGCATGCCAGTCGCCCAATGCTGCTCAAGCGATACTCCGCCTCGCCCCAAGATCTCGAATCCAGATCGACGTGACAAGTCGGTACCGACCTCGAAACCCGATGCAAACACGATGCAGTCGACCTCGTAATGCTGGCCGTTGGCCCAAATACCGGTCGCATCGATGCGATCAACACCTTGGCCATCGGTGTCTACCAATGTGACGTTTGGACGGTTGTATGTCTGAAGGTACTCATCATGGAAGCACGGACGCTTACATAACTGTCGGTACCACGGTTTCAGAGCCTCCGCGGTGGCCGGGTCGTGCACAATCGCATCGACACGCGCACGGATCTCTTCCATCTTTTCATCGTCGGATTCTTCATACGCAGCGAGCGTTGTTTCAGGGCTGAGTTCTGCGCCAGCCATCACACGTGCAGCAACCCGATCGCGCACACGTTGCGCGATATCGGTCCAACCGTCCATCACAAGGTCGACCTCTGCATATCCACCGGTTTGCAACAGGGTGAAATTTCGTAACCACTCTCGTTGCCAGCCTGGTTCGAGCGAGGCAAACCATTCCGGATCGATCGGGTGATTATTTCGAATGTCGATCGACGATGGCGTGCGTTGGAACACGAAAAGTTCGCCAGCATCACGCCCAACCTTTGGGATGCACTGGACAGCGGTTGCTCCAGTGCCGATCACCGCAATTCGCTTGTCTCCAAGTTTGTCCATCGGGATATCGGCGGGACCTCCGCCGCAATAGTCGTAATCCCATCGACTTGTGTGGAACGCATGGCCTTCGAATGAGTCAATACCGTCGATGCCTGGCAACTTTGGCCGATGCAAGGGGCCGGTTCCCGTCGCCACAAATTTCGCCGTGAAATCGTCGCCTCGGTCGGTTGTGATCCTCCACCGGGCTGCAGGTTCATCCCAAGAAACTTCGCTCACACTCGTCGATAGAAGTGCGTTTTCATACAGGTTGAACGTCGTCGCAATACTTTGCGCGTGAGCAAAAATTTCGTGCGCTGGGACGTACTTTGCTGAGGGGACAGTGCCAGTTTCTTCAAGAAGTGGCAGATAGATCATTGCTGCGGTGTCGCACATCGCCCCCGGGTATCGGTTCCAGTACCAGACACCACCAACATCACCTGCGGCATCGATCAACCGGATGTTGTCAACGCCAGCCTTCTTCAGCGCGGCACCGGTGACAAGCCCTGAAAATCCAGCCCCAATCACCGCAACGGTGACGTCATCGCTCACCGGGTCTCGTTCTACGCGTGCGGTATACGGGTCATCAGTGATGCCGGCGAATCGTCCGGTTGGCTCGAGGTACTGGTTGTTGCCGTCAGCACGAAGGCGCTTATCGCGCTCGGCGAGATACCGATTGCGAAGTTCTTGACGGCGCTCTTCAGAAATTGCAGTTGGTTCTCCCATTACCGCCCCCTTGGCAAAAGATACGCAGGAACCCCTACCTCATAGCGGCTCGACTCTGCTTCGCTATTCAACACGCAACCTTCATGCATGAACCTGTCGCCCCGAGCGATTACTCCTTCGGGAACGCTCAGTTGGGTGATGACGATGTCGCCTCCGCAACCCAAGCAACTCACCCGAACGTCAGCCATCGCTAGATCTCAACTCTCCGCATCACACACCGACCCGATCCACAATGTCAGCGGTGAGGCGAATTGAGGTCATTCGCTCTTCCACGAATGGGGTTGAATGAGAAACGATGAGCTCGTCAGCACCCGAATGAGCGAGAAACTCATCGAGATAGGCCGCTACTTCGGTAGGCGTACCGACTGCTGAGTACTGCATCATCTGCAGCAAATTCCGACCCTGAGGCATTGCAAGAACTTGATCAGCCTGCTCATCGGTGTATTCAACACCTTTCGGAACGATCAATGCGACACGTTCACGGGCTGCTGCATGAAACTGCTTCAGCGCATTATCTGATGACTCTGAACAGAACACGTTCGCCGCCGCAATGACGTGTGGTGCTGCGAGTCGTTCAGACGGAACGAACAAACGCCGGTATTCCTTCACTGCTTCGATCAGAGCCCCAGGAGAGAAATGGGAAGCGAACGCGTAGGGAAGCCCAAGCGCCGCTGCGAGTTGTGCGCCGAAGAGTGAGGAACCGAGAATGTAGAGCGGCACGCACGTTCCCGCTCCCGGTATCGCGGCTACACCATCTGACCGGTCAACGCCATCGAGTAGGTCGCGCAATTCAGCCACATCGGAGGGAAAGGTGTCAGACGAGGTGTGGTCACGCCGCATTGCCCGCAATGTGACCTGGTCACTCCCGGGCGCACGACCAAGACCCAACTCGATGCGCCCAGGGTGAAGGGTTGCGAGGGTTCCGTACTGCTCTGCAATCACAAGAGGTGCGTGATTCGGCAGCATCACTCCCCCGGCGCCCAACTTGATGGTTGAGGTGTGTGCGGCAACGTGAGCTATCAGGACCGCAGGAGACGATGAAGCGACGGTCGGCAAGTTGTGGTGCTCGGCATACCAGACTCGTGAATACCCGCACTGCTCCGCAAGTTGCGCCATCTCAACACACGAGTTAAGGCCGTCAACGATCGATGTACCTCGTCGCACTCGAGCGAGATCAAGCATCGAGAGAGTTCCCACCATGTGATTAGTCTGCCATCTGCGAGTCATTCGTGCGAGACCGACCGAACTACCGTCTCGGTATGGCTCTCATCAGCGTCGAAGAGTTAGCAACGCGCATGACGCGACAAGATGACGACCTCGTCATCTGCGATGTTCGGTTTGACCTTTCCGATCACGATCGCGGTCGAAGGGATTACGACGTTGCCCACATCCCCGGGGCTCGGTTTATTGACCTTCATCACGAACTTGCGGTGCACGACGGGTCGTCACCAACGGGAGCAGGTCGCCACCCGTTGCCAACCACTCAGCAATTCGCAGACGTCCTCGAGCGCAATGGAATCAGCCCGACATCGTTCGTGGTTGCGTATGACGATGCGGGTGGAGCAGTTGCGGCTCGGCTGTGGTGGATGCTGCGATCGGTCGGTCATCAACATGTCGCAGTGCTCGACGGCGGATACCCCGCATGGGTTTTCGCTCGTGAGGTGGTCGTTGCAGAATCTCCCACGGCCGTGCGGTCGATGTACCCGGTTCCGTCGGCGTGGTCTGGGGTGGTGACCGCCGATGAGGTCGTTTCCGCTGTTGAGAGTGGCCGAACCGTGATTGATTCGCGGGCAGAGGTCCGCTACCGGGGCGATACTGAACCGCTTGACCCTCGCGCCGGTCATGTGCCCGGCGCGGTCAATCTCTTTCATGGTGGACATCTCGGCGACGATGGACGTCATCGTCCAGTGTCGGAGCTTCGAGACCGGTTCAATTCTGTCGACCTTGGTGAACAACCCATCGTGTACTGCGGCAGCGGTGTGACCGCTTGTCACAACCTGCTCGTCATGTGCACTTTGGGCATCGCCGAGCCCGGTGAGGCGCTTCTCTACCCGGGCTCGTGGAGTGAATGGTCGCGAGATGAGCAGCGACCTGTCGCCGTCGGTGACGCCCCTTGATCTGCGCAGTCTCTAGCGCACCGCGAGCAGGTCAACTACAAAGATGAGGGTTTCCCCGGGGGCGATCACTCCCCCAGCACCCTGGTCGCCGTAGCCCATATGAGGTGGAATGGTGAGTCGACGGCGACCGCCAACACGCATGCCGGTTACACCCTGATCCCAACCAGCGATGACGTATCCAGCGCCTAGCTGAAAGTCGAATGGCATTCCACGATTCCACGAGGCATCAAATTCTGCACCCGTGCTCCATGACACACCGGCGTAATGAACAACAACTGTTGCTCCGGGCATTGCGGGGTCACCGTCACCGACGACCTCATCTTCGATGATGAGTTCTGCTGGCGGTTCACCTTCGGGCACTGAAATTTCTGGACGTTGACGATCTTCGCTCATGGCTTCACCCTACTGGGAGGCACTGATTGCGTCGATTGCATCACTCATGGCGTCAAGAAAAGTGTCGCATTGCGCATCGGTGATATCGAGCGATAGCGCTATGAATCCTCGTGGCGCAAAGTAGCAACCTCTGTGCAACATTTCATGAAAGAGCAGTTGTTTCAGTTCATGGTCGGAATGCTGAAGGTCGTGCGGCCCACGCACAGGCCCATCGACCGTGTGAATCGCCATCATCGATCCGACACCAGTTGTGACGAGCGGCAGCGCTGAAGCATGAAAGAGGTCACTGAGTCGTGACCGGAGTGTTTCACCTCGAGAGAAGAGTGGCGACAATGCCCTCTCGGAAAGAAGTTCGCTGAGCGCAGCAGTTGCAGCCGCCATCGATACCACGTTGTTGTTGAAGGTGCCGCCGTGGGTCAAGGTCCCGCCACGCGCCGGGTCGAACGCCGCCATTACGTCAGAGCGTCCACCAAATGCTCCAAAGGTCATCCCTCCGGCAAGGTATTTCCCGAGCGTGGTGAGATCAGGTGTCACACCCGTTCGTTGCTGAAGGCCTCCTGCGCTCATCCGTGATGTCATCACCTCATCGAAGATGAGGAGTGCACCCGTTTCGTCACAGCGGCGCCGAAGCGCCTCTAGATATTCCTGACGGGCAGGGATGCAGCCCCCCGCACCCATCATTGGCTCAATAAGAACCGCCGCCACTGTTGAATCGATAGCTGGCAGGGCATCAATGTCGTTGTACGTCACTCTCATGAAGTCAAATGGCGCAAGGAGTGCCTCTCCGCCGTGGCCGAAGTACAGCAAGCCACCGTGGTAGGCGCCATCGGACACCACGATTCGGTCACGTCCAGTGTGATGACGGGCAAGCTGCAATGCCATCAGATTGGCTTCGGTTCCGGAATTCGTGAATCGGACTTGCTCAACAGATGGGAAGCGGTCGACGATTGCTTCTGCGGCGCGAATTTCGTCAGTATGCACCCCGCCAAAACTCCAACCGTTCTCAAGGGCTGCAGTTACCGCCGCCCTCACTGGCGCTGGGTCATGTCCGAGTAGCCCCGCCGAGTAATCGCCAAGGAAATCGATGTACGTGATCCCGTCGACGTCAGTCAGTTGAGACCCTGTTGCACTTGCGACGCGAAATGGAAACGGTTGAACATCAAGCACCGATCTCGTTGAGCCGCCTGGCATCACCGTCGAAGCCCGGTCAAACAATTCTTTTGAGCGCGGCCGCTTGTCGGCGTAACGAACTTCTGCAGCCTTACGCTGCGCTAGGAACGTTGACATGTTCATATTGTGTCTCGTGATCACCGCCAGCACTGCAGCGGTAACGGCAGGTTCCGCGGGGTCACGCTGCCTATTCGGTCGTAAGGCGTCGTGCTGATCGGGCAAGAAATAATGCAACGCCGACGATGAGCACCCCGGAGACTGCAATGAGTAACGGCGCTCGCCCTTCACCCGGGAAGAAATGACCAATTGACCACGGCACGTAAATGAGCAATGAGCCCGCTCCGATAAACGAGAGCACAACCCTTCCAGGAGTTGCGCCAACCGCTAAGCACCCGACCGCCGAACATAAGCCAAGGAGCGTGCCAATATTCGTCGATTCGATTGCGAGGATTGCCGGGCCAGCGATGATTGACGCTCCGCCAATCGCGAGCAGCACGGACGGTACGCGAGCAGAACCACGCTCGCCAAGCCAGTACGAGAGCAGTCCGATCAGCCAGATGGCAGCACCCGCTTGAAAGACGTCATCGTTGAACCGAATGAGTGTCGACGGGACCGTGACCACCAATGAGAGCACCCCGGCGATGAGCAGCGCTGACACGAGGTCATCATTCTCCTCGCTCGCTGGCCGCTGCCCGAAACCGATAAGCACAGCCGACGTTGTAACAAGAAGGATCGCCCCAGCAGTCCCCCAACGGTCGACCATCATCATCGAGCCGATGATCATTGCGAGCCCGCCGATCATTGCGGAAATGACCGGGTACGTTCCAATTTCTTGCTGGCCGACGAGCAACATCAACAACCCGACGATCCACACCACCAGCCCGACAGCAGACAGTTCCCACCACTCGCTCGCCGCACTACCCAATGCGAACAGCAGTCCGCCGAGAAACGTGGCCTGCTGAACGGGTCGTCCGCGGCCTCTCAACAACACCGCGCTCAAGAGTGCGACCAAACTCGCCGCCCCAAACACAATTCGATGCTCGTAGGTCCATCCATAGGTCGGGATCGGTTCCATCGCGTCATACATCGCGACACCACCTGCAGTTCCGACCCCACCGGTACCAACCAGCCACAAACTCCACTTCAAGCGACGAAACGCGTCGTCTGTGTCCTCGTCGACGACGGCCCCACCGGCAACCCCGGCGACTGCCACCGCAGCTGGAAGTCCAATGCGCCATCCGGTTGCGAGGTCCGGCCAATAACGGGCGACAAGCATGATGACACCGATTGCGGAGAGCAGTCCGCCGAGATATCCAAGAGCTTCAGCGACGAGCGGCATCTTGCGCTCCTCGCGTTGCGAGCCCGCCAACGGTCGCTCGGTGGCCCCATCGTTGCTCTGCTCGAACGCAATAATCGAGTCAACCTCATCGTCTGAGATGAGCCCGGCTTCTTCCCAACGACGAAGCCATGTCAGGAGCACATCGTTCACTGGTGCTGGCGCGATTTCAGCCTTATTCGCCCTCGATCGCCTCGTGAGCCAGATAACGATGCCAATGACCGCAATGATCTCGAATCCTCCGAGGAACATCGCTCTCCTTTCGTCACCACCAGCATGTCACAGCGCCGATAGTGAGAAAGGTTGTCTCACCTCCTAGCGAGAGCCTTGACCATCATCAACTCGAATCACCGTTCCGGTGACAGCATCTGAAGCGGGCGAACACAGGTAGAGCAACGTGCTGTCGAGTTGCGCTGGATTTGCGATTCGCTTTCGTGGGAAATGCTGCGAAATATCACCCATGCGTTCAAGCATGCCATCCATCATTTCTGACTCGAAGGCCCCAGGAGCGATGCAGTTCACGTTGATGCCGTAACGGCTCCATTCCACAGCGAGTACTTCGCTCATGCGAGCGATCGCCGCTTTCGACACCGAGTAGAGCGCTGCTCCTTGCCCGGCGTAATGGAAGGCAGCAATGCTCGCAATGTTGACAATCCGGCCCTGCTTCTCCGCCGCGATGAGCCGTCGCGCCACTTCACAAGCGAGAATCCACGGGCCTCGAACATTTGTGTCAAGAACAGAGTCAATGAGTTCGGTCGACATTTTGTGGGCTCGTTGTGCATCGGGAACCCCAGCGTTATTCACCGCAATCGTCACAGTTCCGCACGCTTCCTCAGCGGCTGCGATCCCTTCGATAATCGAGTCAGCGTTTGTCGTATCCATTACGACTGGATGCGCGTGCCCACCCTCCGATTCGACGAGTCGAGCGATCTCCTCGAGTCGTTCTTTTCGCCGACCTGTCGGCACGACAATTGCGCCCGCGTTGGCGAGCACTCGGGTGAATCGCCACCCGAGCCCGGAGGTACCGCCCGTGATGACTGCGACCTGCCCAGAAAGATCATGAGAGGTATTCGGAAGTGGATAATCGGCCATGGCGACATCTTTGCCGAGATCATGAGATGCCGGCGTGTCGGCACGACCTCGCTCTACATCAGAGAATCTGCGAGAGGAACAGTTTCGTGCGTTCCTCACGAGGATTCGTGAAGAAGTGTTCTGGCGTCCCAACCTCAACAACTTCACCTGATTCCATGAAGACCAAG
>JAPOIQ010000285.1 GCA_029978815.1 bacterium | reverse complement strand
TGGTGAGCCTCGATGTCGACCGCTCCGATCGTCATCGATTGGTGATCATCAACTTCAAGTGTGGGGCGAAGAGTTCCCTTCGGCAGGAAACTTCTCCATTGCCGTTCTGATGAGGCTGGTGCAAAGTCGCTCGCCGGGTCGTCGTCATCGGTGACGAGACCAAGATTAAGGTCGGCGCGAATGCCACCAAACTGTCGGAGATTGATATCTAAGTTCCAGTTATTGGTGTGTTCGTAGCGGTCAAACCGGTGGGCAACATTGCTGTGGCCAACGACGACGGGTGACTCCCATCGTGCGGCGAATTCGCGGCTTCCTCCGACATGGTCAGCATGGCCGTGGGTGTACATCAGATGGGTAACCGGCTGTGGTCGCCAGCGGGCAATTTCATCGACGACTGCGCGCCCGGTGTTGCCGGCTGACGTGTCAAAGGCGATGAGTCCCTCGCCGCTGTCAACAACAACAGAGTGGCTAAAACTCTCGACGATAGCGAGGTCATCCCGCAACTCGGATAGCTCTTGAGTAACCCGGTTCACGGGAGCATCTGCAACCCCGCTATCGATGACGCGCGATGAGAACTCGAGAAGATCAGCCATATCGCAACACTACGCAATCTTGAGACGATCATCGGTTGCTCTAAGCATCCCGTTGAGAGCATTTGGTGAATTCGCCAGGGTATGCGAAGTTAGGCCATCGTGCTCACATCAGTCGGGGCAGCGGGATGACATGCTTGGTGCTCACCAGAGTGCGTATTCGCATTTTCAACGCAGTGCTCAACGGATTATCAGAGGGGAAACAACTCGGTTGCACCAATTGACGTCGGCTAGAACTAGGTCATGGCGCAAGTAGCCAGTTCTCGCTACGCACTCTCTGCGGCGAATACCGAGCGCGCCCGGCAGGCTGGATATGTCGACGCTCAATGGCCGCTTCCTTCAATTGACCCCTCCCGGCTGCGAGAATTTCAGCAGCGCTCGAACGCAAGGGCAGCACTGAGCACAGCGTTGTGGCTCGCGCTACTTCTGATGTCAGGTTGGGTGCTCGTCGCCACGTGGTGGTCATGGTGGTCGCTTCCAGCGATCGCTGTGTACTCAGCTCTTTACGGAGGAGCGAGCGATTCTCGGTGGCATGAGATGGGGCATGGAACCGCCTTCAACTCTCGCCGGCTCAATGACGCGGTCTATTACCTCGCATGTTTCATGCTGTTTCGAGGGCCGACAGTATGGCGGTGGTCGCACTACCGCCATCACACAGACACGATCATCGCCGGCCATGATGCGGAAATAGCGTTTCAGCGACCGCCCAGCATCGCCCGAACTCTGTGGCGTTTTACCCACGTGCAGGGTGGAATCGAATTGCTTGCTCGGCTTCTTCGTCACTCGATTGGTCGTCTCGATGCGGAAGCACGAGAGCTCGTTCCCGAGCACGAACAGCATCGAGTTGTTGTCGAGTCTCGGGTCATGGTGGTAATTCTGGCTGCAGCAGTGATGATGAGCGGCTTGCTGAGTAGCGCTGTTCCCGTCATCCTGGTTGGAGGGTCAACAATTCTCGGTGGCTGGCTTGTCGTCTTCTTTGGAATTACCCAGCATGCAGGGTTGCAAGAAGATGTTCTTGACCACCGTCGCAATACGAGGACAGTGATGATGAACCCGGTATTCCGGTTCCTCTATCTCAACATGAATTTTCATGTTGAGCATCACATGTTTCCAAGTGTCCCTTACCATGCGTTGCCCGAACTTCACGCAGAGATTGCGCCTCAACTCGCTCCTGCCCTTCCCTCGACAGGTGCTGCGTACCGACAAATCTTTTCCGCAATGCGGAAGCAGCGAAACGATCCGTCCTATGAAATTCAGATTGATCTGCCGACGATGACCGGTGGAGAAAAAGCGGTTGATATTGGCGCAGAGAATTGGATGCGTGGCCCAGAGGGGCAGGTTATTCTCGGCCTTGAAACCTCGCTCGGCGATAGAGAACTTCGACGAGTTGACGTCGGTGATCGCAGTCTCGTCGTTGGCCGTACTGAGAGCGGAAGGTTGTTCGCCTGCGACGGGTGGTGCTCGCACCAAAAGGTTCATCTTGCTGGTGGAGCGATTATTGGTGAAGAAATCGAGTGCCCGAAACACAATGCCCGGTTCGATTGTTTGTCAGGAGAGGCCACACGGAAACCAGCGCACGAAATGCTTCGCACCTACCCTGTCACCGTTAGCGAGGGTCGCATTTCAGTCGATGTCCCTCGTAGCGATTCAGTAGGGGGCTGAACCACCCTTTTCAAGAGGCACTTCGACTGACCGAGCCTTGTCAAGATCATCAGCAAGAGCGGTTCTCAACATTGGAAGATCGGTGGACACAGTGATCATCTTGAAGCCTTGACGTCGCCGAAGGGCGGCAAGATCTGACGTTGCGTGAATTCCTGGTGTCACTCCGTGGCGGGTGCATGCCTCGATAATCGTTGAAAGGGCATTATCAAATTCGGGTGTTCCATCGTTCCCGGCTGCGCCAAGTCCAAGACTGATCGCAAGGTCTGCGGGGCCGACGTATGCCGCGTCGATTCCATCGACGCTGAGAATGTCGTCAACGTTGTTGAGGGCTTCGACGGTTTCAATCATTGGGATGACAGCAATGTGAGCGTCTGCCCAGACGCGATAATCGCCGTGGCGTGGAGCGG
>JAPOIQ010000210.1 GCA_029978815.1 bacterium | reverse complement strand
CGTAACTACCGCGATTACAAAGCAACCGATTTTGATCTTGCGTTTGCGCAATGGATTCACGGGATTAACCGTGGAGTGCTGTTGCCACCCGGTCTTGACGAGCAGTGGTTGATCTCGGTGATGCATGACGAAGACGATGCCATGCGCTACGCACATGTCTTCCAAGAATTTGTTGACGAGCTCGTTTCGTAGTTACCAGCGTTGCGAACGGCGTCGCCCACCCATTGAAGGGCCGTTCCATTGACGTCGGCGGCTGCCGTTCATCGCAGCAATAAAAAGTGCTCCTGATCCGACGCAGAGGATGATGGCGCTAACAAGCGCAACTGGAAATGCTCGACCTGCGAGAGCGGGGGCGAGCGCGGTCCAACTGCTGGCGTCAACAGCGGGAATCACGAACGCAGGAATTGCCCACCCAATGAGGATGAGCGAGCCTGCGGTTGCAACAAGAAGTTCCGCTAACGCTTGCACGAGTTCAGAGCGATACGGGCGAAGAATAAGACCGAAGATGAGCGCGAGTAGACCGAGTCCTGCCGAAATGATCATCACCCAGCCGGTTGAGGTTCGGGCCGTTTTTAACGTGCCGATCACCGGCACCGGAATTGTTGCGGATGGCGCGTCGAACGCCATCTCGTTGCGAACAATGTTGACAAGTTCACTCGGGACAATGACGACAAGGTCGTCGTTTGAACCAATGGCTCGCAGGTGGGCGCGCTCAATAAACGGTGCGAGTTCTGCCGCGCCTGCTCGTTTCGAGAGCACTTCGGTGTCGAGGAAGGTTGCAAGGGTGTCCGGTGTAGTTCCGAGGGCTCCTGCGGTGCGAGCTGATACGACGGTGATGATCTCGAGCCTGATCTCTGATTGGTTAAGAATCGCGGCAGCGATTGATGGCGAGTCGTCTGGGGTGAACACCGTGCGTTGCAGCCACCAACAGCCGGCCGATACTCCGAACGCAATGCTCGAAATGAGGAGGAGAATTGAGGCGACCGAGCGTTGCACAACGTCAGTCTGTCATGTGGATGGGTAGTCTGCGCATGTGGCCAAGGGTGCAGACATCTCTCCTTCAGAGGGTGGCTCCGCAGATGTGCCGGCGATTGCGTTCGATGCGCTTCCAGGGTTTTGGTCGCTACTTGGTCGTGGCCTCACGCGCCGGTGCGCGTGGTGTGGCGACCGCAAGGCCTACTTTGTGGGCTGGTTTCGACGTCAAGACCGGTGCCAAGGCTGCCGACACGGGTGGCGTCGTGGCGACGAGGCATTTGAACTTGGTGCAACTACCGCAAATATCATTCTGACGTTCCTCACCATTTTGATCTCGATTCTTGTCGCAGTCGTAGCCACCTGGCCAGATGTTCCAACCGCTGCACTGATCTTCATCATCGGATCGCTTGCCGTATTTGGTCCGGCCCTGTGGTACCCGGTGTCATTCACGTTGTGGCAAGCCATTGACTTGTTTATGCGCCGTCCTGAGCCGGACGAGCTTGCGGGCCGCGGTGACGCCGATCTCTAACGCTGAGGCATCACCCTGCAGGCCGCTGGTTGTGAAGTGAAGTCGGAGAGTTCAGGGGTCTTTACTGAATGCGGATGGTGTAGGGCGGGATGTGTTTCTCCGAGGGCCTCTCCTTCGTTGTTGAGCGGAGGGTTCGTCGTAATGGAGTTCCATCGGGGAAGGATTCCGGGGGGATGCCATCAATTTTCCCTCGATGAGTACTTGCGAACAAGTGTTCGATGAATTACACTGATGTCGTTCGTTAGCCCACACAAACAGTTGCAGTTTCTGTTCCTTTCCGGTGAGTGTTACACCCCCTGCGTATGGTCCACAGAAATCACAACTGTTGGGTTGATACACCCGACATACAGCGCACCGCTAAGGAGAATCAGATGAGCAACGACCGCGAAAAAGCATTGGAGATGGCCCTCTCCCAGATTGATAAGCAGTTCGGTAAGGGCTCAATCATGAAAATGGGTGAGAAGGGTTCCCTCCCCATGGCATCGATATCGACTGGTGCTCTTGCGCTTGACCTTGCGCTCGGAATTGGCGGGCTTCCTCGTGGCCGCATCACCGAGATTTATGGTCCAGAGTCATCTGGTAAATCAACCCTTGCGATGCATGTTGTCGCTGAGGCACAGCGAAATGGTGGTGTTTGCGCCTACATCGATGCTGAGCACGCAATGGACCCGATTTACGCCGGTGCAATTGGCGTTGACGTTGATGAATTGTTGATTTCACAGCCCGACACCGGTGAGCAAGCGCTTGAGATCGCCGACATGTTGGTGCGCTCCGGTGCGATTGATGTCATCGTGATTGACTCGGTGGCGGCTCTCACCCCTCGTGCAGAGATTGAGGGAGAGATGGGAGACACTCACGTTGGTCTCCAAGCACGCTTGATGAGCCAGGCGCTACGAAAGATCACAGGCAACCTTCACAAAACCAACACCATTGCAATCTTCATTAACCAGTTGCGCGAAAAGATTGGTGTGATGTTCGGTTCTCCTGAAACGACTCCAGGCGGCCGAGCTCTGAAGTTCTACTCATCTGTTCGGCTCGACATTCGTCGCATCGAAGCCCTCAAGGATGGAGCAGAGGTTGTTGGTAACCGCACCCGCGTCAAGGTGGTGAAGAACAAGGTGTCTCCGCCATTCCGTCAAGCAGAATTCGACATCATGTATGGCAAGGGCATCAGCCGTGAGGGCAGCCTCCTCGATATGGCGGTCGACTACGGCATCGTCAATAAGTCAGGTGCGTGGTTCACCTACGACGGTGAGCAACTCGGTCAGGGGCGTGAAAACGCAAAGAATTTCCTGTCTGCGCATCCTGAAATCATGGTTGACATCACTGAGCGAGTCATGGTCGCATCAGGCCTACGTAAAGACGACAGCGAGGATGCGTTTACCGACGCAGATGATGCCCCGATTGAGATCGATTGATTGAAGTGAAGCTCGGCGTTTAGGCGCCGGGCTTCCAAATCATCAATACGAGTCCCACAACGAGGCTGAGGTGGGTGACACCAATTCCAGCTGCAAGTTTTGACGTCGCAGATGGAGAGTCATCCGAAAGCGCCGGTCGGACGAGAAACCAGTTGACTGCGACTGCGATCAACCAGATAAGGATTGATGCGCTTAACCATGGCGAAGACATCTTCCATTCGCCGACTCCGGCTAGTCCCATGCCGAAGACCCACATGAGAACGAGTGCGGGCATCACGAGGCGAAGGTGGAGTTTTGCAATAACGGTGGTTTCGCCAGCCTTTTTCAGAGGTGTGTAGAGAAAGAGCGGTCCAAATGCGGCCATCGCGGAGATGATGTGAAGGAATCCAAGGATTCGGTAACCCGACGTCGTCTGAAGGAGTGCAATCATGTTCGCCACGCTACCGCGAATGGTGAAAGTTCTCTGCTCCTGTCATACTCGGTGCTCGTGATGCACCGACTTCTCTCCGTACTGGTTGGAGTAGCGGTACTTGCTGGAACTTCAGCGGAGGCAGCAAGATCTGACCCGACTGACATTGGGCGAGAAGATGGCCTGGTAACGACACTCGTTGTTGGTGGATCCGCAGTTCCGATTTCTGATGTTCCGTGGCAGGCG
>JAPOIQ010000150.1 GCA_029978815.1 bacterium | reverse complement strand
GTTGAAACCGTTGCGGACATCGCCTTCAGCCCTGATGAGGCGAAGGATCTTCCTTCAAATGTGGGAACACTGCTCCCCACGGGAGAGTTCATTGCAGTCATGCCGAGCATCGTCGTCGAGCGACTTTTTGATAATGATTCGAACAGGTATCTCGATGCGATGGCAGAAGTGATTGAACGACTTGCTGACACCTCTCGCCTACCAATTGTGCTTGCACCGCACTCGTACGAACGCTCAGAAAGACGCCACCGAATGAACGACCGACCAACACTGCTCGAACTCGGTCTGCGGCTGGCGCATCGAAATGATGTCGTCGTGGTCGATGCCGAACTCACCGCCGCTCAACTGCGAACGCTAATCGCAAAGTCATCATTTCTTGTTACCTCGAGATTCCACGCAATGATCTCAGCGCTTGCAACCTGCACGCCCCTGTTCGTTATCGGCTGGAGCCATAAATATCGGGAGGTGCTTAGCGACTTCGGTTTAGAGCAACTCGGCACAAGCCACGACGCCCTGGAACATCCGACAGAGACAGCCCGGCGAATCAACGAGCAACTTCAATGTAGGCAGGACACGTCAGCGCGTATTCGTCAAGGTCTGCCCTCAGTCATCGAGCGTTCAGAACGTAACTTCGTCCGAATTGCCGAATTCGCTTGGGCGGGCCGGTCATGAGCGACCTGACGGCTGTGATCGAATCGGGCATGTGCATCGGTTGCGGAGTATGCGAAGTCACTCCCCAACCGGTTTCTCTCGTCCTAGACAGGGACACACTCACCTTTACGCCATCTGCTCCTGGTGGTCCCGAGGCCGCATCCGTGTGCCCTGCGATAAGCGTTGACTATAAACGGCTCCACGACTACGTGTTTCCCGGGGCCGAGGTTGGGCCGTTTGGAGTTGTTCAATCGGTCCACCTCACTCAGAGCACCACCCGCGATCGAAACGTAAATGCGAGCTCGGGAGGAATTATTAAGGAAATCCTTCGTCTCCTCATCGAAACGGGCGAGGTTGATGGTGTCATTGCCCTTGATCACGTCGATGGGATTGAGTTTGCCGCTCGTCTCGTCACAGAGGTCGACGACGTTGACTCTCTGCCGGGGAGTATTTACCACAACCTTGCCCAAACGCCCGCTCTTCGCATACTGCAAGAGACACCGGGACGATTCGCACTAGTAGCCATTCCCTGTCAACTTGAGGGTCTCTATTCGTACGTTGAGAAATTTCGACCCGATCTCAAGGAACGAATAGGTTTCACCGTCGGGTTACTCTGCGGCTGGCAGTATTCACATCACAGCATCGAGGCAATGGGTGAATACCTTGGCTACAGCTCATCCAACGTTGCTGATGTGAGTTATCGCGGCGGTGGGCCTGTTGGAAAATTCAGCGTGACTACGCGGGACGGAAACACGTTTTCTGCGAGCCGGCGCGTCGACTTCGGTTACCAAGTTGCATTCGACCGCCATTTCAACACACCGCGCTGCCATCTGTGTGTAAACCACGGCAACTTTCTTGCCGACCTCGCAGTTGGTGATGCATGGCTTCCGTCTACCGTATTCACTAAAACCGGAATCTCTCTTGTTATCTGTAGGACCAGTAAAGCAGAGCGACTGCACTCGAAACTTATCGAGATGTCAAGGTGCGTTTCAATTGAGGTCACGGAGGAGGAAATTCGCGAATCACAAACCTCACGGGTTGTTTTCGGGGAATTTGCTTACGCCTACGCTGAATTCCGCAGGAAGGAGGGGCTACACACACCAGCTCTTCACGGACCGAATCAGCATGAAGGAAGTCGGCGACCAACACGTGAGGTGAAACGGTTCCATCGGGAACTCGTTCGAAAGCAACGTCTCATGGCACAGCGAAAATATCGGTTGTTGCGGTGGCGAAAAGCAACTCTGGAACTGCCGAAATTCGTGAAACGATACGTTCGATGGTTTCTCGTACGAGTCGTGAGAATCAAATCGATTTCAGGTGCGCGAAATGAAATCCCACGTTCGCGTTTCGAGGATTTCCGATAGTCGACACCATGCCGCCCGCTACATCACCACAGCGACAACCAGCGCAATCGGTCACGGGTCGCTTACTACTTAAAGCGATACCGTCAGAGTCGAGAACACCATGATCGAACATCGCAATGACCACGTTGCCGCCGGGGCCGGGGCGTTCGCGATCGGTCAAAGGTCGAGTCCTGGCCAAGTTCGCGCCGAAAACGAAGACTCCATGTTCTCCAATGAATGGCTCACAATCGTCGCCGACGGCATGGGTGGTCACCAAGCCGGTGAGGTTGCCAGCGAAATGACCGTCTCGACCATCCGAAACGCCTGCACACCTGCCCCGATCGGTGCGGACGACTCCAATCTCGCCCACCCACACCTATCTGACCTCGTCAAAGCCATCGTCGACGCGAACTCAGCGATCTTTCGCGCATCACTGGAAGACCCTGACAAACAGGGCATGGGCACCACTGTCACCGCTCTCTCGGTCATCGTTGACCCCACCGACGCTCAAACCCCATTCGCTCTGGGCCTTGTCAACGTTGGCGACAGCCGCACATATGTCATGCGACAAGGCCGACTACGCCAGGTCTCCAAAGATCATTCGTTCGTGCAAGACCTCGTCGATCAAGGCCAGATAACGAGAGAGGAAGCTCGCTATCACCCACGACGCAACATCGTTACAAGAGCCCTTGGTATCGAACCCGATGTTCGAGTCGACTCAGTGCAGCTCCCACTCATCAAAGGTGATCGCTTCCTACTCTGCTCCGACGGTCTTGTCGATGAAGTCGACGATGAACAGATCGCAGAAATCCTCAAACACCACTCAGAGCCCCAAGCGGCTGCCGAAGCACTAGTTCAGGCAGCGAACGACAACGGTGGTCGAGACAACATCACCGTCATCGTCGCCGATGTGCTCCAGGGCGATGAACTCTCAGAACCTACCGAGGAATATGACGTCGACGAAATCTTCGGTGCAGATGAAATTACCGGAGAGGTTGCAGTCATCGAGGTTGACGCCGACCCCGGCCACGAACCAACTCCACCAGAGGGCGTTGTAGTCGAACCTTTACCCCGCTCATCGAAGCGAATCCTTATCGCTCGCTCTGCAATTGGAGTCGCAGTAGTCGCCCTCATCATCGTGCTGATATCGATCGCTGGAGCCTGGGCGCGATCGGGCTACACCGTGATGTTTACCGAATCTGGCACCGTCATGATCTACCGCGGTCGTGACGTGCTGTGGTTCTCGCCAACCGAAGAGGCCCCTGGCCAATATCGGCGCGAACAACTTGACTCGCTATCAGTTGGCATGGTCGAAGAAGATCGCCAATTCGACACCCTTGATGCCGCTGCACAATTCGTGCAATCACTCACGACGGCAGAGAGCACCACAGTGACCAGTTCTCCTGACGATTAACGCCATGGCAACCGCTTCACCTCGGTCGCCGTTTGTCCGCCGAAGGCGAGCAACAGAGGCTCAACTCGTCATCGCCATCGGCATCGTGATCGCTGGCCTCAATACCCTCGCCGCACTCGCACTCGATGGTGGCATCTCTACTGCACTCATCCCACTGCTTGTCGGTGTACTCGCACTCATCGCTCTTGCACATATCGCTGTTCGACGACTCGCCCCTGCAGCCGACCCGACGTTGTTACCAATTGCCGCTCTACTCCACGGCGTCGGCTACGTCATGATCACCCGCCTCGACGACGGGTTTGCCGCTCGCCAAACAACATGGAGCCTGCTCGCAGTTAGCGCCTTCGTGCTCACGTTGCTCATCATCCCGCGCGTGACGGGCTTACTCCGTAAACAGTGGTGGCTACTCGGCACCGCTATTGCTCTTCTTGTCTCACCCTTCATCCCTGGCGTCGGTGTCACATTTGGTGGTGCCCGCATCTGGGTGTCGGTCGGGCCAATTAGCTTTCAACCCGGAGAATTCGCAAAGGTGCTGCTTGCAGTGTTTTTCGCGTCATATCTGGCAGACCGACGCATGTTGCTGAGAGACCGTTCATGGAAACTTGGCCCTATTCGACTACCTCAACCAGCCGATCTCTTCCCGGTCGTATTCTGCTGGGGGATTGCTGTGCTCATCATGGTCGGGCAACGCGAACTTGGCTCATCGCTGCTGTTTTTCACACTCTTCATGGTCATGTTATGGACAGCAACCGAACGAGTGGCGTACCTCTTCGTCGGCTCGCTGCTGTTCACCGGAGCGGCCTACGTTGCCTGGCGACTCTTCGAACACGTGCAGACCCGTGTCGACATCTGGCTTAACCCTTGGTCCGATGAATACGGAAAGGGCTATCAATTGGTGCAAGCCCTCTACGGTCTCGGCGACGGTGGGCTCGTCGGCAGCGGACTCGGCCGAGGAAGCCCAAACCTCGTGCCCGAAGCTCAGAACGACTTCATCTTCGCTGCAATCGGGGAAGAACTTGGTCTTGTCGGAGCAAGCGCCGTGCTCGCCTCGTATGTGTTCATCATTGGAGCCCGGCTGCAAATTGCATCACGAACCACGCGAGAGGTCGAGAAGCTACTTGCGGTCGGCCTCACCACCATCATTGGG